>JAZORN010000081.1:0-76359 GCA_045656645.1 Clostridia bacterium
TTTGTATTTACCCGCAATATCGTTTATCCATCCAAATGTATTAAAAGCAGACATATCTGCACTTTCTTCCACAAGTTCATCGGGTGCTGACCTATCCATGTTTATTTTACCAACATAGGTTACAAGACCTGTTTCTTCCATTAAATTCATCAGTATTTCGGTAGCTTGTCTGTGCCTTGTTGCAAAAATGCAAGCTCTTGTGGTAGCGCTGTTTTTCATATTATCAGCAAATATTTTGTATGCTTTTTTTGCGTAATCAGCATCCTTATACTTTGATTCTTCGGGGAATGTCTGCGTGTTTAACCATTCTATAAGTTCATAATCCATTCCCATGCCACGAAAAGCATATTGCGGAGCGTGAATATGCAAATCTACCATACCGGGAATAATGAGCTTGTCTTTTAAATCTCTAAATTCAAGGTCTTTGTATTTTTCAGGAAATTTTTCGAAAACACCTGCACATTTTCCATCCATGCAGACAATATATCCTGAAACTGTCTTTAATTCTGTTTTTGAAATGCTGTAGCAAATGTTTCCCTTTAGGATAAAACTGTTCATTTTCACTATCCTCTCCTTTAAATTTTCATCATATAAGTACCTTTTTATTTTATCAAAACCGCTATGACAAACCTATGACAAATTCACGGATTTCTCCGTCAAAGTTGAGCTTTATACTTTTATCGTCACACGCTTCAATTTTGATTGTCGAAATAGTTTCTTCGGTAGTTTCAAAATACTCTATTGTTATGGTTTTGGTTTTGTCATCATAGGTATATCCTTCATTTAAGTCCGAATCGTTTACGGGATTTCCGCAGGCACAATAGTAGACAAATGAGCCATCAGAGCCAAACCTTATGGTTTCAATATCATGATCTGCCTTTCTTGTCCATAAGGTGTCCGTAAATGAATACTCTGAGTAGTCAACCGTTTCGCCAATACTATTTTTCGCACAACCCAAAAGCAAAAAGAGAAGTACCGCTATTAACATAAGTAATAAGTTTGATTTTATCTTTTTCATTTTTATTCTCACTCTTATCTGATATTTTGAGGTTCAGGTTTTCTCACCATCGCATAATGCATAACAGGACTTTGGGGTATCAGTCCTTTCTTTGACAATTCAAATCCAAAATGCTCATACAATGAAACATTGATTTCTTTATTTGTTTCAAGATATGTAACTATATTTTCCTTGTCACAGAATTCGAGCATAGGTCTTAGTAATTTGCCTGCAATACCTTTTCCCTGTGCACTTTTCTTAACGGAAAGATTATACAAATACCAATCTACATTTCCCGTAAATTCTTTTTTCAGATTCATTGCATAGGTTTCATATCTAAGAAGTCTTCCGATAATACGGGGTCCCGAATGAAATATAAGCTTCAACCCTCCATTTGTCAGGAAAGGCAGTGTTTTACTGCCGTCAAAGCCCATTGGAAGCCATACTGCAAAACCACTCAGCTCCTCACTATCGGCATAGATAACGGCATCATCACTCATAGTCCTTAAAGATATTTCCATTATCTTTTCTGATATATATTCATCATATTTCCCGCCTGAAAACCAGTTGTGAAGCGGGTAATCACGATATGCATCGGCGGCAACTGACGCAAGCTCTTTTATTCTGCTTTTGGGCACAATATAGAGACCTGCTTTTTCTACTACTCTTTTTGCAAGAGGAAGTTCGATTTTTCTTACAAGATTATCCATACATTATCACTCCTCATCGAGTATGTCGGAAAGCCCCGTCATCTCGAAAACCTCACGAACCATGTCGTTGACTTTTTCAATTCTGATGTAAGCGTGGGAGAAGAAACAAATATACTTTCCTCAAAATTGATAGTATCAAGGCAAGGATCTTAAATACATTTTTATTTTATATTATCAAACCCGATATGACAAACCTATGACAAAGGAAAAAAATCATTATGCCTTCAGTTTTTTACGAAAGCATAATGATTTTAAAAGCAAATGGAAAATGTAAAATTATAGTAGGGAAATCGCCGTGCGATTCCCCTCTATTCGAACTTTCCATTTTCAATTTACTCATATCTCAAATCCGTCTGTGGTTCCGCCCAGCCTAGAGTACATTTTTGTCATTTCATAAATTTCTTCTGCAAGCTCTTTGTTAAGCTGCCCTTTTGTAAGCCGCCAACTCCAGTTTTTTCCCAATGTTGAAGGGGTGTTGATGCGTGCTTCGTCAGAAAGGTTGAGCCAATCCTGAATTGGGACTATGCACAGAAAGGAATCACTCCTCATAACGAGAGCGATAAGAGGTTTATAAAGCTTTTCTTCGGGTGTAAAACAATCCGCCAGATATTTGCGGACTGAATTTTTTTCCTCTTCCGATATGGTTTTAAGCCATGAAAAAAGAGTCTGGTTATCATGAGTTCCCGTATAGCAAACACTTTTTTCGGTATAGTTATGAGGAAGATAATCGTTTGAACTGCCTGTATCTCTTGAATCAAAGGCAAATTGAAGCACCTTCATTCCGGGAAAATCACATTTTTTGAGAAGGGCTTTTACCGAATCTGTTACAAAACCGAGGTCCTCGGCAATAATAAGTTTTTTTCCAAGCTCATTTTCTGCCGCTTTAAAAAGCTCCAATCCCGGAGCTTTTTTCCATTCTCCCTCTGTGGCATCGGGGCTTTCGCTTTTTATGGAGTAATATTCGTCAAATCCGCGGAAATGGTCTATACGAAGCGCATCGTATAAATTAAGGGCATATCGAAGCCTTTCTATCCACCAGCTGAAATTTGTTTTTTTATGATTTTCCCATGCGTACAAGGGATTTCCCCACTTTTGCCCCTTTTCTGAAAACCCGTCAGGCGGGCAACCCGCAACAAAGGCAGGAGAAAGGTTTTCATCAAGCTGAAAAAGCGGCGGATTTGCCCACACATCAGCACTGTCATAAGAAACATAGATGGGTATATCTCCAATTATTGATATTCCCTTTTCGTTTGCATACCTTTTAAGACTTTCCCACTGAGAATAAAACTTATATTGTATAAAACGTTGAAATAAAATTTCTTCATTAAGTTCTTTTTTTATCTTGATAATGGCAGAAGGCTTACGCAGGCGAATGTCTTCAGGCCATTCATTCCATACCTTATGATTGAATTTATTTTTCAGTGCCATGAAAACTGAGTAATCGTCAAGCCAGAAATCATTTTTTCCCGCAAATTCTAAATAACCTTCGTCGCAGATAAAATCACTTCGGTCAAATGCCTTTTTCAAAAGAGAAAAACGGTTATCGTAAAGCCTTTTATAATCAATAAAGCTTTCATCTGTTGAAAAAGAAACGTTCTCACACTCTTCTTTTGATAAAATTCCCTCTTCAATAAGCTTTTTAAGGCTTATCATATAGGGATTTCCTGCATATGTTGAAAACGACTGATACGGTGAATCCCCAAACCCCGTAGGACAAAGGGGTAAAATCTGCCAGAAGGACTGACCTGCAAGGTGAAGCCAGTCAACAAAGTCATATGCAGATTTTGAAAAGCAGCCTATTCCATAATCTGACGGAAGCGAGGTTATAGGAAGCAAAATTCCGCTTTCACGCACGAAAATCACCATCCTTGTAAGTTAAAAGTATCGCATGATGGTCTGATATTTGTTTCTCGTTTTTTTCGTTAAAAACCGTATATGAGGACTCAATTTCCCTTTTGGTATCGGTAAAGATATAGTCTATTCTTTCAGCTTTGAAGCTCTCTTTATCCTTCCATCCGTCTATTTTTCCGACGGCGGTAATGCCGTCATCCTTTTTGTTGGCAAGCATAAAAGTATCGTACCATCCCGAGGAAAGAATGCAGTCATATCCTTCGTTTCTTGTATCGGCGGGTGAATTGAAGTCCCCCATCAGCCACCTCGGTGTGCCGTGACGGGCTTTTTTATTAAGCATTTCCCACTGGCTTAGAAATGGCTCCTCTTCATCGTCCCATCTGCCCATATGAACGTTATAAAACCATTCACCGCCTGCTTCTATTCCAAGCACCATTCTTTTTTTCCAGTTCAGATTATTATTTGTGCCACTGATTAAAAAGGCGGTTTTTCCTTTAAGGGGCTTTTTACTGAGAAAACAAAGCCCCTCTTCAAAAACTTCAAAGCTCTTTTTTATACCAAGCCACGCAAAGTTATATAAGGCACCTTTTTCCTTAAGTGCTTTCATAACCCTTAATCCGTAATTATCTTTTTTAAGAGGAATACCAAAGCAGGCTGAGATGAAATCCCTCTCAGCGGTAAAAACTTCGCACGATGAATTCTGATTAACCTCCTGCATAGCTATAATATCAGGCTGAATCCGAAAAAGAGCATCTGTGAAAATTTCAAGCTTTTTTTCATAGTCTTTTTCTATATAACTGTGCAGATTTACAGTCATTATTTTCACTTTAATACTCCTTATAAAATATCATTGATATCAGACTTAAGAACGTCTGCCTTAGGTCCGTAAACTGCCTGAATACCCGTTCCTTTCTTTATAAGGCTCAGAGCACCTTCCTTTTTCCATTCATCTGCATCTTTTACCTTATCGGCATCCTTTACTGTTATGCGAAGCCTTGTCATGCAGGCATCAACAAGTGATATATTCTCTCTTCCGCCTAAAAGGGCTATAATTCTTTCTGCCTGTGAATCTTTCACCGAAGATGATGATGAAGAATTTTCACCTTCGTCATTATCTGCAAAGTTTCCGAGCCGCCCCGGGGTGGCATATCTGAATTTCCCTATCATGAAATACGAAACAAAATAACCTATACCAAAAAATATGATAACGGCAAGAATAAAGTTTATAACATCTCCTCCAAGCCCTGCCTTAAGGGAAATGGGAAGTCTTGTTAAAAGCTCAATATTTCCAAACGAATGGAGTCTCAGATTTACCACACCTGCCGCCGCAAACGCAAGCCCCTGCAAAATCGCATACACAATATAAAGAGGAATTGCACAGAACATAAACATAAATTCAAGCGGCTCGGTAACGCCCGTAAGAAATACTGCAAGTGCCGCTGAAATAAACATTGATTTATAACGTGCACGTCTGTCTTTATCAATACGCAGGTACATTGCAAGTGCAATACCCATCACAAGCCCTGAGGAACCAATCATCTGCCCTACCTTAAAGCGTGCGGGAGTAATCGTTGTGAACAGATTGTTATATGCGGCTGTGTCGCCTGCGTTTTTAAGATTGATAAGGTCTGTAACCCATGCAAGCCATAACGGGTCCTGACCGAACACCGTTGTTCCTGCGTTCACCCCTGTCTGAATAAGATAGGTTCCGCCGAAAGAGGTATAGTTCATGGGAATTGTAAGCATATGATGAAGCCCAAACGGGAGAAGAAGCCTTTCAAGAGTTCCATAAATAAACGGAGCAAAAACGGGCGAGGTTGAAGCGGAGCTTGCAATCCAAACACCAAACGAATTTATACCGAGCTGAATTATCGGCCATACGATTGCAAATATAACTGCAACGATAAAGGACCACAGAATTACCACAATCGGCACAAAACGTTTTCCGTTGAAAAAGGAAAGCGCATCGGGAAGCTTTCTGAAATTATAGTATTTGTTATAGACTATTCCACCCACAAATCCTGCAACTATTCCCGAAAAAACACCCATATTAAGTGCGGGCGAGCCGAGAACGGAGGTGAAATATCCGTTTACGGAAATTTCCTGACCGAAAAGAGTTCGGGTCACGGCATCAGCATCACTGAGCATTTCGGGAGTAACTCTGAAAATATTTCCCGTTATATTGTTAATAAGGATAAAAGCAAGCACGCCGGCAAATGCACCGCCTGCACGCTCCTTTGCCCAGGAGCCACCTATTGCTGCGGCAAAAAGAATGTTGAGGTTTCCGATAACTGCCCAGCCTATATTTTCAAGAATGGTGCTAAAGGTTGAAACAAAGGGAATATCTGTTCCAATCATTGAAAGAAGCTTACCTATACTTATGGCAATTCCTGCAGCGGGCATAACGGCAATAACTACCATGAGAACTTTACCGAGCTTCTGAAGAAAGTCAAAGGTTGAGTCTTTCCTGCTTTTTTTCGGCTCTTCTACGGCTGATAAATCGGTAATTTTAATTAAGTCGGTTTTTCCTGCCTCGGAAAAGTCAGAAGCTTTTTCAAGCTTTATATTGTCGGGTGCATCACACACAATAACGGATGTTATGGGGTTTAATCCTTCTTCTTTAAGAACATCTAAATCAACCTCTGCAACGGGTGTGCCTCTTTTTACCTTATCACCCGCCTTAACAAGTGCTTTAAATCCCTTGCCTTTAAGCTTCACTGTGTCAAGTCCGATATGAACAAGGATATTAAGCCCGTCATCAGATTTAAACGTATATGCGTGAAGAGAGTCAGAAACAGAAACTACCTCTCCGTTTACGGGGCTTACAATTTTTCCGTTATCAGGGATTACGGCAACTCCGTCACCAAGAATTTTTTTGGAAAAAACTTCGTCGGGAACATCTTTCAGATTTACCGTTTTCCCCGTTACGGGGGCAGTTATTCTGAATTCGTTATTCATGATTTTCTTCTCCTTTAAGCTTCCAGATTTGTTCATTGTATTCTTTTATGGTACGGTCAGAGGAAAAATAACCTGCATTTGCTATATTTATAAGCATTTTTCTTGCCCAGGAAAGGCTGTCCTCATAGTCTGAAAGGGCTGTTTCCTTAACCTTAAGATAGTCATCAAAATCGGGAAATGTCATAAACCAGTCTTTATTGATAAGCTCATTTTTAAGCCTTTCAAGGCTTTCTTTGCTTCCCGTTTTTAATAGCTCTTTGCCCGTAATAAAATCAACTGCGCGAGCTATTTTAGGGTTGGATTTATAATATTCAAGCGGGGAATAATCACCCTTTTTGTATTTTCTGATTACCTCTTCGCTGTCACGCCCGAAAATATAAATGTTTTCATCGCCCACAAGCTTGTGAATTTCCAGATTGGCACCGTCTTCTGTACCGAGAGTAACAGCCCCGTTAAGCATAAGCTTCATATTTCCCGTTCCGCTTGCCTCCTTTGATGCAAGAGAAATCTGCTCTGAAATATCACATGCGGGGATGATCTTCTGCGCCCATGTCACATTATAATTTTCAATCATTACAATATTGAGATGCTTTGCCGCCTCGCTGTCTTTTTTTACAACATCCGCCATGCAGAGGATAAGGTGAATAATATCCTTTGCAATTGTATATGCAGGGGCTGCCTTCGCCCCAAAAATTGCCGTTATCGGTCTTTGAGGGATTTTCCCTTCTTTTATTTCGAGGTATTTATCTATCAGATAAAGGATATTAAGCTGTTGCCTTTTGTATTCGTGAAGCCTTTTTATCTGTATGTCAAAAACAGAATTTTCGTCGATTATCTGACCTTGTGTGCGGAAAATACTGTCCTTAAGCTTAAGCTTGTTTTTGTGCTTTATCTCAACAAGTCTTTTAAGAACATTTTCATCGTTTTTAAAGTATTCAAGCTTTTTTAAAAGCGAAGAATCCTTCCTGAAATCCTCGCCTATAAGCGAGGCTATGAATTTGTCAAGCTCCGGATTGGATTCTGTAAGCCATCGGCGGAATGTAATGCCGTTGGTTTTGTTGTTAAATCTCTGCGGATATATTTTATAGAAGGAATTAAGCTCGCTGTGCTTTAATATCTCGGTATGCAGAAATGCAACGCCATTTGTGCTGAAACTGTAGTGTATGGCAATATGCGCCATATGCACTCTGTTTTCTTCGTCTATGATATACACGTTGCTGTCCTTATATTTTTGACGCACCTTTTTATCGAGCATCTCTATTATCGGCACAAGGTGATTAACGGTATTTTTAAGAAATTCAAGCGGCCATTTTTCAAGCGCCTCGGCAAGTATTGTGTGATTTGTATAGGCACAGGTTTGCGTTACAATTTTTATTGCTTCGTCAGGCGATATACCCCTTTGTGTCAGAAGGCGGATAAACTCGGGAATAATCAGTGCGGGATGTGTGTCATTAATCTGAATAACGGCATATTCGGAAAGATTGTGCAAATCACATCCTCGTTCCTCACATTCCTTTAAAATAAGCTGTGCGGCATTGCTTACCATAAAATATTGCTGATAAATACGAAGATAACGCCCGCTTTCATCGCTGTCATCAGGATATAAAAACAGAGTGAGGTTTTTTTCAATATCTTTTTTGTCATACTCTGTCCCGCTTTTTATTATGGATTCATCTACGCTTTGTATATCGAAAAGGTGAAGCTTGTTGGTGTAACCGTCATCACCGATAATATCTATATCATAAAGAACGGAGCTTACATCAGTGTTCTTGAAATGAATGCAAAAGGAGGTATCGGTGCGTTTAAGAAAACCCGTTTCATTAATCCACGGGTTTATTTCCTCTGTCTGCAGTTTTTCCTTGAAAACCTGCCTGAAAAGCCCGAAATGATACAAAAGCCCTATCCCGTCACCGCAAAGTTTAAGTGATGCAACAGAATCAAGAAAGCATGCGGCAAGTCTCCCCAGACCGCCGTTCCCGAGAGACGGCTCAGGCTCAAGCTCTTCAATTTCAGCAAGATTTTTTCCGTTCTTTTCAAGGATAGATTTTACTTCATCATAAATTCCCAGATTAGTAAGATTATTTATAAGTAGCTTTCCAATTAAAAATTCGGAACAAACATAGTAAAGCTTTTTCTTTGTACTTGTACTTGTATTTGTGCTTACACGGCGGTTGTATCCGTTTGTAAGAACGCTAAGCGCCCTGTAAAGCTCCTCGTTACTGCATTCGCTTATCTTCTTTTTACATATCTCTTCAAGCTGTGCTGATATAGTCATCATATACCCCCGTTAAATAGCAATTATTATAGTTATTATTTCTATAAATTTTTATTTAATGCATTACCTATCAATTACATCACAACAATGTTAATTTTTTCTTTCCTCTTTTCTTGACCTTTTATAAGATATGATGTATAATTATACAGAATATGAGAAAATGCAGAGGTGATTTTATTTGAATAAAATTGCACTGATTATCAATTATGATAAAAAAAACGCCTACGCAGTTGCGTCAGAGCTTGTGTCATTTTTAAAGGATAAGGCAGAGGTTTACTGTCCTGACACATACGAAGAAATTCCACTTGGAGTAACCCCCGTAGAAGAAGAAAAGCTTTTTTCTCTCTGCCGTGTTGTTGCCGTTTTAGGCGGTGACGGAACTATAATTGCGACGGCAAAAAAATGTGCAGAGCATAAAAACATTCTGCTTGGGATTAACATAGGAAATCTTGGCTACCTTTCAACCTTTGAAAGCTCCAATCTTTCTAATGCCGCACGCCTTTTATTAAGCGACGATATTCATTATGATGACAGATATATGCTTTGTGTGCGCATTTTTTCATCCGGAAAAGAGACTATGTGCTATCACGCACTTAATGAAATTGTATTAAGCCGTGCTGACGGCTCCCGTCTTGCAGATTTTACTGCATATCATAACGGCAAAACAGTTTGTCATTACCGTGCTGACGGAATTATTGCATCTACCCCCACGGGTTCTACTGCCTATTCCCTTTCTGCGGGCGGTCCCGTTGTATCTCCCGATGCAGATGCAATGCTCCTTACCCCTATTTGCCCGCATATGCTTCGGGCACGACCGATTGTACTTCCGCCAAAGCTTGTTAAAATTAAATCCGACTGTGCCGCCCAGCTTAGTGTTGACGGACAGATTTTCTCAAGTGTCGGAAAGGACGATTATATAACAATTGAAAAATCACAGTATACAGCACGCCTTGTACATAGCGAGGATTTAAGCTTTTACGATATACTACAAAAAAAGTTATGATAGAGGATTAAGATATGAGAAATAAAAGACACGATGCGATACTTTCGCTGATAAACGAAAAAAACATTGAAACTCAGCAGGACCTTACCGTTGCCCTTGGCGAGATTGGTTTTGACGTAACTCAGGCGACTGTTTCAAGAGATATTAAAGAGCTTCGCCTTTTAAAACGCCTTAACAGCGACGGAAGATATGTTTATGCGCAAAATGCCGCTGCCGCTGATGATGATATTTCAGATAAAATGTCCATTATTTTTAATAAAAGCGTGGTAAGTGTTGACTTTGCAATGAACACTATCGTTATAAAAACGCTTGCAGGTATGGCGCAGGGTGCTGCATCTGCACTTGACGCAATGCATTTTTCGCAGTGTCTCGGCACTATTGCAGGCGACGACACTATTTTTGTTATAACCCGCAGCGAGGAGGCTGCACAAAAGCTTTGTAAAAAATTTAAAAATATGGTGGATTAATATGCTTATTGGGCTTGATATTGAAAACATAGCAGTTATTGAGCGTGCATCTATCGAGTTTGAAAACGGGCTTAACGTAGTAACGGGCGAAACAGGCGCAGGCAAAACACTGCTTATCAATTCTCTTAATATGGTGCTCGGCTGTCGTACTGCAAAGGACCTTATACGCGAAGGAACAGATTATGCACGGGTTAGTGCCGTTTTTTTCTGCAATGGGATTGACAGTATTCTTGAGGAAAATAATATTCCCACTGATGATAATAATGTAATTATCTCCCGAAAGCTTTACCGTGACGGCAGAAATATCTGCCATATTAACTCTATGGCGGTTAATGTTTCACTTCTTCGCACTGTCGGGGAAAGGCTTGTCGTTATTCACGGTCAACGTGACAGCGGGGAAATTATTGACACATCCTCCCATATACATTTTCTTGACGAATTTTCTAAAAACGCTGACCTTTTAGAAGAATATAAAGTTCTTTATAAAGAGCTTAAGGAGACGGAAAATACACTAAACAAATTAAATGACGATTTTCTGTCCAGACAAAACGAAATAGATTATTTAAAATATCAGACGGCAGAAATTGAAAATGCCGCTCTTTCCCCTGACGAGGAAAATGAGCTTATTGAACGAAAAAAGCTTCTCGAAAATGCGGAGGCAATAAGTCTTCATTCTGAAAAAGCCTACTCTCTTTTATCTACGGGCGGTGCTAAAGACCTTCTTTATGATGCTATGAGGGAGCTTGAAAGGTTATCCTCTATTGATTCCGATGCACAGAGCTATCACTCAAAAGCTGCCGACCTTTATTATGAGGTTGAGGAGCTTTCCCGTGATGTGTCCTCTTACCTTTCACATATGGATTTTTCCCCGTATGAGCTCAGGGATATTAATGACCGACTTGACATAATTAACACTCTTAAAAGAAAATACAATGGGGAAATATCAGATATTCTTGAATTTTATGAAACTGCCACAAAGAGGCTTTCACTCCTCTTATCATACGACGAAAACAAGGCAGAGCTTGAAGAAAAGCATAAAAAGCTATTAGAGGAAATTGAAAGAGCTGCACAAAGGCTTTCACTTTCACGTCATAAAAATGCACAGGTTTTGTCAGAAAAACTTATGGCAGAGCTTTCACAGCTTGATATGTCAGGGTGCCGCGTGGAATTTTCATTCTCCCCTGCCCCATATGGCGAAAACGGAAATGAGGCGGTGGAGCTTTTAATATCAACCGATCCTATGCAATCACCTAAGCCCATTGCAAAAATAGCATCAGGCGGTGAAATCAGCAGAGTAATGCTTGCAATTAAATCCGTATTTTCGGACTTTGACAAAATCCCAACTCTGCTTTTTGACGAAATTGATACGGGCGTTTCGGGAAGAGCGGCTGAAAA
The DNA here is from genome assembly GCA_045656645.1 of Clostridia bacterium. GTDB lineage: Bacteria > Bacillota > Clostridia > UMGS1883 > UMGS1883 > UMGS1883. Next base: position 11,657 of record JAZORN010000081.1, read on the forward strand.
AATTGCAAATAAAATGAAATCGCTTTCAAATAATTATCAGCTTATATGTGTTACGCATCTTCCGATAATTGCTTCAAGTGGTACGCATCATCTGCTGATAGAAAAAAATATGACAGACAACGGCTTTAAAACAACTATACGTGCGCTTAATGAGGATGAGAGAATTTCTGAAATTGCACGTATAATAAGCGGTGATAATATTAACGAAATTTCGCTGAAAAACGCATCACAGATGCTTGGTTTATAAGGAGGCATACTATATGGAACAAATCGGTGAAGTGGTAGAGCTTCGCGGAAGACGTGCGCTTGTAAGAATACGCCGCACCTCTGCCTGCGGGGAAAACTGCTCACAATGCAGCGGCGAATGTAAGCCTACCGCAACCCTTGTAGAGGCTACAAACGGAATATTCGCAAAGGTAGGAGATACTGTAAAGCTTCAGATGAATTCAGCAAGCTTTCTTTTCCTTGCCTTTATCGGCTATATCCTCCCCATTCTTGTATGTATCGCCGCATATTTTATTACAGAAAAAATTACTGACAATGTTATCCTTTCAGATATTGCAGCAATTGCGTCTTTGGTAGGAGTACTTGTTATATTTTTCATAGTGGACAAGCTTAAACCCAAGCGCAAATCAAGCAGATTTTCAAGCAGGATAATAAAAATTTTACGTTAGGAGAAAAACAATGATAAAAGCATGCATCTTTGATATGGACGGGACAACCGTAAACACTATTAATTCAATAGCATATTTCGCTAACAATGCTCTTTCCAAAGCAGGACTTCCTGCAATAGATACAGAAGAATATAAAATTCTTGTAGGAAACGGTGCTAAAGTCCTTGTAGAAAGAATGATTGAAAAAGTAGGCGGAAATAAAGAGCATTTTGACACAGTTTACCCCGAATACAACACAACCTATGATAATGACTTTTTATATCTTACAGAGCCGTACGAGGGTATAATTGATATGCTTAAAGCACTTAAGGCGCAGGGAATTACTGTTGCAATTCTTTCAAATAAGCCACATAATACAGCTCTTAAGGTTTCTGATGCCCTTTTTGGAAGCGACCTTGTCGATATTTGCTACGGTGCAAGAGACGGTATCGCACTTAAGCCTGACCCTGAGGGTGTTTTTGGTATATTAAGTGAGCTGAATGTAAAAAATAATGAATGTCTTTACATAGGTGACACCGCAACAGATATGAAAACGGGAAAAGGCGCAAATCTTTATACCGTCGGTGTTTTATGGGGTTTTCGTAAACGTGAAGAACTCGAAGAAAACGGTGCAGATGCAATCATCTCCCACCCATCAGAGCTTTTAGATATCATAAGCAATATGTGATTTTACATTGGAGGAACATAATATGGACTTTTTCTCAATACTTACATTAATCGGCGGTCTTTCCCTCTTCCTTTACGGAATGGATGCAATGGGCGACGGACTGAAAAAGCTTTCAGGCGGTAAGCTTGAAAGTATTTTAGGAAACCTCACCTCAACAAGGTTAAAGGCATTTTTCCTTGGCTTTGTGGTTACTGCAATAATTCAGTCATCTTCTGCCACAACAGTTATGCTTGTAGGCTTTGTTAATGCCGGCATTATGAAGCTTGGACAAACGCTCAGCATTATTATGGGTGCAAATATCGGTACAACCGTTACAGCGTGGCTCTTAAGTCTTACGGGGATAAGCGGTGAAAGCTTTTTTATAAGAATACTCAAGCCCTCTTCCTTTACTCCTATTCTTGCGGCAATCGGTATTATTATGACAATGGTTGCACGCTCTGATAAGAAAAAGGACATCGGCTCCATTCTTTTAGGCTTTGCAATTCTGATGTTCGGTATGGAAACAATGAGCGATTCTATGAGCGGGCTTAAAGATTCACCGTCATTTGCAAAAATGCTCATTATGTTCCAGAATCCGATAATGGGTATCCTTTCAGGTACAATTCTTACGGCTATTATTCAGTCTTCTTCTGCATCAGTCGGTATTTTGCAGGCACTTGCACAAACAGGTATTATCCCTATTTCAACGGCTATACCGATTATACTCGGCCAAAATATCGGTACAACCATTACGCCCATTCTTTCATCTATAAGCGGTAACACCGACTCAAAGCGTGTTGCGCTCGCGTGTCTTTATATAAAGATGCTTGGCGTTTTTGTTGTAAGTATCGTATTTTATATATTAAACTGGATTTTTGTTTTCCCGTTTATGGACGCATATGCTTCTGCATTTAATATTGCGGTAATTCATACGCTGTTTAATATCTTCTCAACAATTATCCTGATGCCGTTTTGTAACCTTATTGAAAAGCTTACCGTGCTTTCTGTACGTCATAAAGAGCACGATGATACAAACGACAACTCTGCTTTCAGTGCACTTGACGAAAGATTTCTTTCTGTTCCGTCTTTTGCGCTTGAAACCTGCCGCAGACTTGTATCTGCAATGGCGGCAATTTCTAAAAAGTCACTTATCAGCTCAATTGACCTTTTGACAGAATTTGATGAAACCATTTCAGCGCAAATTGTTGCCAGCGAGGATGAAGTTGACCTTTACGAGGATAAGACAAGCTCCTATCTTCTTAAAATTTCAGAACAGCCTCTCTCCGTAAAAGACAGCCGTGAGGTTTCACAGCTTCTTCACGTTATCGGTGATGTAGAGCGTATTTCTGACCACTCAATAAATATTCTTCGTGCGGCACGCGAAATAAGCGAAAAGAATATAACTTTTTCTGATGAAGCTCGTCACGAGCTTAAAGTAATTTCAAACGCAGTAAGAGAGGTTCTCTCCCTTGCGATAGAAGCACTTGTTAACGAGGACCTTAATGTAGCAAAAAAGGTAGAGCCGCTTGAACAGATTATTGACAAGCTCAAATATAAAATCAAGAAAAATCATATCAAGCGTCTTCGTGAGGGCGGTTGTACAATAGAACTCGGTTTTGTTCTTTCAGATATTTTAAACAACTTTGAAAGAGTTGCAGACCACTGTTCAAACATCGCTGTTTGTCTTCTTGAAATTGACAATAACTCCTTTGAAACGCACGAATACCTTAACAATGTCAAGGAAACAGGCGCAAATGAATTCTTTGAATTCTATGATATGTATAAACAGCGCTATACGCTTTAATTTTACACAGATTTAACATAAACTGCGTTTTAGATTTAACATAAGTGTTATAAAATACTTTCTGTACATATAATCAGACAGAAAGGACAATGATTATGGATTTATTTGCATTTTTAACACTTGTGGGCGGGCTTGCCATTTTTCTGTTCGGTATGAACGTAATGGGCGACGGACTTGAAAGGTGCGGCGGTAATAAGCTCAAAAAAATTCTTGAAAACGTAACCCAGAACCCATTAAAGGGTATTTTATTAGGACTTGGTGTAACGGCTATTATACAGAGTTCTTCTGCAACAACCGTTATGGTTGTCGGCTTTGTAAACTCGGGCATAATGAAGCTTTCACAGTCAATCAGTATAATTATGGGTGCCAATATCGGTACTACCGTTACTGCGTGGCTCTTAAGCCTTACAGGTCTTGAAAGCAGCAATCTTTTTGTTAAACTTTTAAAGCCTTCCTCCTTCTCTCCTGTTCTTGCTATCATAGGTATATCTCTTATGATGTTTTCAAAAAGCAGTAAAAAGAAGGACATCGGCTCTGTTATGATAGGCTTTGCGGTACTTATTACGGGAATGGATATGATGAGCGGTGCCGTTTCAGGGCTTAAGGATAACGAGGCTTTTACAAGCATATTCACGCTTTTCTCAAACCCGATACTTGGAATACTGACAGGTGCAATTCTTACTGCAATTATTCAGTCATCATCTGCATCTGTAGGTATTTTGCAGGCACTTTCCACAACGGGCAGCGTTACTTATTCAAATGCTATCCCGATTATACTCGGACAAAATATTGGTACTTGTATAACGGCTATTCTCTCCGCAATCGGCACAACGAAAAATGCACGCCGTGCCGCTGTCGTACACCTTTCATTTAACGTTATCGGTGCAGTTTCTTTCGCAATTATATTTTACAGCATCAAGGCATTTATAGATTTTCCTTTTATCAATAATTCTGTAAATTCTGTTGGAATTGCCGTAATCCATACAATATTTAATGTACTGGCTACCTCGGTAATGCTACCCTTTATAAAGCAGCTTGAAAAGCTTGCATATATTATAATTCCCGATAACGATGTAAAGGAGAAAAAGCAGCTTCTTGACGAAAGACTTCTTGTTACTCCTCCCGTTGCACTTTCACACGCAAAAAATATTACAGTTAAAATGGCACACACGTCAAAAAGTGCTATTGATGCTTCACTTAGTTTAATTGGAAACTTTGACGCAAAAGAAGCAGATAAAGTAAATTCATACGAAGATGCGGCAGATATGTACGAGGATTGTCTTGGTGATTACCTCGTAAAGCTTTGCCGTGAAAGCCTTAACGCAAGTGACAGCCGTGAGGTTTCATCGCTTCTGCACTGTATCGGTGATTTTGAGCGTATTTCTGACCACGCAGTAAACATTTGCGATGTCGCACGTGAGCTTGACGAGAAAGGAATTGTATTTTCAGATGCTGCACAAAAAGAAATTAAGGTTATGTGCAGTGCTTTAAGTGAGATTATAGCTCTTACTGTAGATGCGTTTGAACACTCCGACCTTCAAAAGGCTCAGCTTGTAGAGCCTCTTGAGGAAACAGTTGATTACCTTCGTGCAAAGCTTAAGGAAGGTCACGTAGCTCGTCTTAAAGACGGTGAGTGTACGATTGAAACGGGATTTATCTTCTCTGACTTTCTTATCAACTGCGAAAGAGTGTCTGACCATTGTTCAAACATTGCCGCTTGTATGCTTGAAACTGCACACGAAAGCTTTGAGATGCACGGCTATCTTTCCCGTGTTAAGGCAGGCACTCAGAATGACTTTAATCTTCAATGCGAATTTTACAAAAGAAAATACGCTCTATAAACAAAAATATATTAAGAAGGTCTCCCTATGAAACAAAAAAGATTAGTCACAATTCAGGATTTATCATGCTTTGGGAAGTGCTCTATAACAGCAGCACTTCCCGTTATTTCCGCACTCGGAACGGAGGCGGTTGTTCTTCCTACGGCTGTTCTTTCCACTCATACGGGGGAATTTATTAATTACACTTTTCATCCCCTTGAAAACGAGTTTGACCGTATCAGCGCCCATTGGGCAAGCCTCAAAATAGAATTTGATGCTATTTACGTTGGATATATCGGTTCCGTTACATTAATTAATGCCGTATCACGCTTTATAGACCGTTTCAAAAAAGAAAACACTGTGGTTTTCATTGACCCCGCAATGGCAGATAACGGGAAATTCTACAGCGGTCTTGGCAAGGATTATGCAAATGCACTTTCTTCTCTTTGCACAAAGGCAGACATTATCTCCCCCAATATTACGGAGGCGATGATTTTATCAGGACTTAATCCTGAGGATTATAAAAATGTAACTGACATAAAAGAAATTTGTAAGAAGCTTTCCTCTCTTTGTGACAACGTCATAATTACAGGGGTACATAAAAAGGATACTATATCCACCATAGCATATCAAAAGAGTACGTCTTCATTTACCCAAGCCGAAAAACCTATTTATGACGGTGTTTTCTACGGCGCAGGCGACCTTTTTGCAAGTGCCTTTATCGGTATGTATGTGAATGGTGCGTCGCTCTCGGATGCGGTTACAAACGCCAGTGCATTTGTAAATGACTGCATTATAAAAACCCTTGATGAGAGGGAAAAGTGTTGGTACGGATTAAAGTTTGAGCAAAGTCTTCACCTTTTATGTGATTATTACCAAAAGCTGAGGTGTGATAAATGATACAGATATATTGCGTCGAGGACGATGCGTCTATAAGAGAGCTTCTCGTTTATACATTAAATGCCTCGGGGTTTTGTGCGCAGGGCTTTGAGTCTGCGCACGATTTCTTTGGAGAAGTCGAAAAATCTCTTCCCCGGCTTATTCTTCTTGATATAATGCTTCCTGATACAGACGGAATGGAAATCCTTAAAATTCTTAAAAGCACACCTGCGACCTCTGAAATCCCCGTAATTATGCTTACGGCAAAGGGCGACAGACTTGATAAAATCAAAGGACTTGACGGTGGAGCAGATGACTACGTTACTAAACCCTTTGACATACTTGAGCTTATTTCCCGTGTAAGAGCAGTTCTGAGAAGAAGTTCACAGTCATCACCTCAAACAACCGAGCTCTCCTGCGGAAAAATAGCTATAAATACCTCGTCACACAAAGTGTATACTGACGGCACAGAGGTTATTCTCACCTATAAGGAATACGAGCTTCTTAGTATTCTGATTGCCAATAAAGGAAATGTTATAAGCCGCTCTTCCCTGCTCGATAAAGTATGGGGTATTGATTTTGAGGGGGAAACAAGAACTCTTGATGTTCATATAAGGAGTCTTCGTCAAAAGCTTGGCGATAGTGCAAAGTATATTGAAACAGTAAGAAATGTAGGATACAGGGTGAGTGAAAATGTATAATAAAATTTACCGTAATATGCGTTTTTTATGCGCACTGGTGCTTTCTCTTTCAACAATTCTGTTTCTTGCGGCAGTATTTACATTCTTTAATACCGAGATAAAAAGTCAGCTGCCGATGTTTTTTGCACTTGCCGTCTTTGCAATTTTAATGGGTATATTAATTTATATTATTTCATCACTTATTGCCGCACGTCTTGCTTTAGCCATTGTTAAGCCTATAAAGAACTTTTCATCATTAAACTCAAATATCCCTTATGAGGAAATTGAGCCACTTATAAAACAGATACAATCTCAAAATAAAGAGCTTGGCAGGCAGGCGGAAAAGGCAAAAACACAGAAAATGCAACTGCAGCTTATTACCGATAATATGAATGAGGGACTTATTGTTATAGATAAAGACGCAAATATTCTTTCTATTAACAGCTATGCGGCAAAAATATTCTCTCTTAAAGAGTATGAGGTTAAGCAAAAGCATTACAGCGTGCTAACCGAAAATTCAAAGTTTACTGATGCCGTTTCAAGGGCTCTTGAAAACAACCGTACAAGCCTTCTTATAGAAATGAATGATGCCGATTACAGAGTTTTTTGCAGTCCCGTTATAAAAGACGGACACTTAAACGGTGTTGTTATTCTTCTTTTTGATGTTACAACAATACTTCAATCAGAAAAATTACGACGTGAATTTTCAGCCAATGTATCGCACGAGCTTAAAACGCCTCTTACCTCTATTAACGGCTATGCACAACTGATTACAAATGGAATTGCATCAACTGATGACATTCCTTCCTTTGCCGCAAAAATAGCAAAGGAAAGTAACCGTCTGATGCTCCTTATCGAGGATATCATCCGTCTTTCAAAGCTTGATGAAAGCGATGAAAGTAATCTTAAAGAGAATTTCAGGATTAAAGAAACGGTCTGCGACGTTATTTCTTCACTTTCAGAGAAAGCTTCGATGCGTAATATTACACTGCAGTGCGAGGGGCCTGACTTTGTTATCTGTGCAAATAAATCTCAGATAACAGAGCTTTTTTATAACATCTGCGACAATGCTATTAAATACAACAAGGATAACGGAGAAGTAACCTTCACCCTTGCAGATGCTGCTGTACGTATTTCAGATACGGGAATAGGAATTCCGCCCCAGTACCTTTCCCGCATTTTCGAGCGCTTTTTCCGTGTGGATAAAAGCCACTCAAAAAAGGTTGACGGAACAGGACTTGGTCTTTCAATTGCAAAACATATTGCACGTCAGAATAACATCACTATTTCTGTTGAAAGCGAGGTCAACAAAGGGACAGCTTTCATCCTTACCTTCAAGGACGTTTTTCGTCAAAATTCGAACGAAAATTTACTCTGAATTGTATGTTTTCTATATTTTTAACAATTTTGAGCACAACATCTTTGTTAATATGCACATTGCAAATATATTATTTTTATGGTATTATATATACAAATTTACAGATGGTGGTATGATAATGGAAACAATAGATATCGAACTTTTTTACAAATGTGTAGAAACATACGGACTTCTTCCCGTACTTTCGCAGTTATTTTCAACATTAAAGGTTAGTATAGCTCTTACTGCACAGACCTGCTCTATGGCTATTAAGGATATGGATTTATCTGTACGTTCTTATAACGCTCTTATGGCTCACGGAGTAAAGGATCTGGGTAAGCTTGTTGACCTTCTCAACTCCGGAAATCTTCGTGATGTAAGAAACCTCGGTGTAAAGAGTGCAAAGGAAATTCAGCTTAAGGCACTTGAATACAGCTATGAGGCTCTTAACGAACACGACAAAAAGAGTTTTCTTGAAAATCTTCTTAAAATAAATTGCGATTAAGTCATTGAAGACTAACTACATAAAACATTAAAGCACGCAAAACCAAAATGGTTTTGCGTGCTTTTGTTACTTATTTCTCTGCATTATACTTTCCCGGGGTTACTCCGACGTGCTTTTTAAATACTCTTATAAAATTTGCATAATCCTCAAACCCGCAAAGCATTGCAGTATCGGTCACATTTCTGCCCGATGAAAGGAGCTTTTTCGCCTCCGTTATTCTTCGGGAGGTTATATATTTTGCAACCGTTGTTCCGCAGTATTTATTAAAAAGCCTGCACAGCTGATTTACTGATATGTAGGAATTTTCAGCAATTTTCTGTAGTGAAAGCTCCTGGCTGAAATTAAGGTTAATATAATCCATTGCCTTTTTTATAGCTTCACTACCGCTCGACTTTTCTGCACCAATCTGTGATACAAATGCACTGTTAATTAAAATAAGAAACTGCGTTGCAGTAATTTTTTTAATTATATCATCACCGTAGCTCTCCTCCGCCTCAAGCCTCTTTATATAACCTACAAGAGTTTCACGCTCCTCTTGTGAGAGCGTCAGCTTATGTGATATATCCCCTCCCCTTGTATAAAAGCAATGAGAAAGGTCAGTTTGTGCAGATGATTGCGAATACAAAAATTCAGGATGCACCTGCATAACATATCGACAGAATTTTTTATCAGGGTCAAAGGTGATTTTATGCGCCTCAAACTGATTGATTATAAATAAATCACCGTCATTCACATCATATACCTTATCATTTATAAGAAAGTTTTTACCGCCGCTTATACATAAAAGCACCTCACAGCAGTCGTGAATATGTATACTCAGGTCGGGATTTTGCTTTTCTGAATAATAGAACCCAAACCCTTTATTTTCGTTTGCACATTTAACCGCATCATAGCATTTATCAAATACACACTGCATTTTTTCACAGCCCTTTTTATTATTTAAACTGTTTCATTAACTCATCAAATTCAGAAGGCACCTCTGCGTGAACGTGCATTGTAAGAGGTTTTGATAAATCAAGCGAGAATATTCCCATTATGCTTTTCGCATCAACAACATATCTCCCCGACTCCAAATCAATATCAAAGTCAAAACGGTTTGTTGTATTTACAAAATTCTTTACATCAACAATTGATCTTAAATAAATCTCATAAGTTTTCATAATATTCCTCTCCCTTTCATTCTTTAATCCTTAATTTCTATTGACTCAAGAGTTTTGCGGAAATTTTCACGTATACTCTTTAAATATTCTTCTCTGAGAGCCGCCTGCTCACTAAGCTCTTCCTCTGTAAGCCCCTGCTCTTTTTTCTTTTTAGCCAATTCGTTAATTCTGTCAATCTTTTTCTGGTCCATATCTGCCACCTCATAAAATTCTCTATATGCAAATTATACATAAATAATCTGCTAAAGACAATATATGTAACCAAATCTTAATAATTAATTTCTTTTATTGATTTTGCACAGGTAAAATGCTATAATAGTCATCGGAGAGTTAAATAAAAGGAGTGGTTTTATGAAAAATTATCCTACACCTCATATAAATGCAACACCTGACGATTTTGCAAAAACGGTGCTTATGCCGGGCGACCCTCTGCGCAGTGAATTTATTGCGAAAAATATGCTTGAAGGGGCTAAGCTTATAAATAACGTACGCTCAATAAACGGATACACAGGCACGTATAAAGGCAAACGTGTTACCGTTATGGCAAGCGGTATGGGTATGCCGTCAATCGGCATTTACAGTTATGAGCTTTATAATTTCTTTGACGTTGATAATATAATACGTGTTGGTACGGCAGGCGCCCTTGACGAAAACATCAATATCCGTGATATTGTCCTTGCAATAGGCGCATCAACAAACTCCACCTTTGCATCACAGTATAATCTTAGCGGCACATTCAGTGCAACGGCATCCTACACCCTTTTAAGGGATGCGCACGATATTGCAATAAATAAAGGTGCAGTTTGCCATATCGGCAATGTCCTTTCATCAGATACTTTCTACAATGCAGATGCCACTGCTAACGAAAAATGGCGGCAGATGGGTATTAAATGCATCGAAATGGAGGCGGCGGCACTTTATATGAATGCTGCCCGTGCAAAAAAGAATGCACTTGCAATACTTACAATCTCCGATAACATTATCACGGGTGCACAAACTACTGCAGAGGAAAGGCAGTCATCATTTACAGATATGATGGAAATTGCCCTCGAAACAGCAATTAAACAATCGTAAACAGCACCCGGGGCCTGCACTCATGTCGCACTCAGATACGCAAATTCCTATACGGCAAAAAAGACGTTCGCAGGAACGTCTTTTTTTACAGTATATGAAACTGCCTTACTTCATATTATTGATTTCAATTTGCAGATTTTCCAAAAACCTGCCTGCGTGTGCACCATCCATTTGTGTATGGTGAAACTGAAAAGAAATCGGGAGAGAATACTTAAACAAATTTTTACGGTATTTTCCCCAAATGATAAACGGATTATTAAAAATACCGCTGTTCATACCAACTGCACCGTCAATCTCCGTATCAATAATAGCCGAAGTTCCTATTACCATACTGTCAGATGATAAATCTCTATCCCGACAGTTTTTATAAACCTCTGCTGTATATTTAAGGTACTCCTGATTAAATTCATCTAAGCTTTCTGTGTAATAAATATCGCAGGAGTTTACTTCTCCATCCTTATTTTTTACAATCGTATTAACGGCAATTGTATCATATTGCATTAACTTTTCACCAACAGGAAGTATGTAAAATTCCTTTACAGAAGATGCCGCCCTGCCAATACAATAGTCAAGTAACATATTGAATTTAAGATTTTTCTTCTTAGATACCTTAATAAGATTTGTCACATCTACTTTTTTAAAAAATGTAACCATTGGATTAGGTGCCCCCATCCACAATTCATAGGCATTAGCTCTCGTTGTTTCTTTCGGATTAATTTCTCTTACCATTGTTTCCTCCATATTTATCAACCTGACTTCGGTATTTTCAGCGTTCTTAAATACTCTTTGTGTTCTTTTGAAATTCTGAAGCTTTCAACTGCCTTTTGTATCGTTTTATTATGTGTCCACGTATCAAGCACTTTATTTTCTATATACGGCAGAGTTTCTTCATAGCGTTTAGCAAGAGCAGTTGCAAAATACCACGCCCGCATCATATTGATGTAATATTCCTCCGACCTGATATTTTTAACAAGCACAAGGTAGCTTACATCAAAATTCTTATCAAGATAAAAGCTCATTAATAAATTGATTGCATATCTTACCGCATAAACATCCTTTGATTTAATCCATCTTTTTATATGTTTTAAAAGCTTCTCAGGCTCTTTTTTTAAAGCTTTAGGCTTCATACTGTCACAAGTTGCCCAATTATCTACATATGGCAAAAATTCATCAAGCTTTTCTATACACCTGTCAAAATCCCGCTCTCTTTCAATTAAAAAAGCGTGAAGATTGTTTTCCTCAAAATATTCATGCGGAAGCTCTGTTAAAAACTCCTCATAGTTTTCAATTCCTTTTGCATATTTTCTGAGGTTTGGGGTACGTATGCCTATTACTTTACTTTTATCAATCGTCGGCATAAGTTTGGAACTGAATTCTCTGTATTCTTCTTCACCCATTGAAATCAGCGTTTTTTGTATATTTGAGTTTATAATAATCACCTCATATAAAGACTGTATAATCTGGATGCCACTTATTCCATCAGAGTAGTTTGTATCAAGTTAGAGTTAAATAAATTTTCTTGGAATATAAAATCCCTGCAAATTTCCCCATTGCTTTATTTTTGTTTAAGTTCAATTCTTACGGTATCTTTGTACCCACTACCGCTTCCTACTGTAAATGTTACTATATTTTCATCCCATTCTATAGAGTAATTATGGTGTTTTATAAATCTATATCCATCATCAGCTCCAAGTTGTGCAACTTTTTTTGCAAGTAGAACATTTGAAGGCTCATAAATTTCGACTCCGCCACCTAAAAGAAACGCCCATTCATAAGCAATTATACAATATTTTTTGTCAGGAGAATAAAACTTGTAATACTTATTTTCTAAATCAGTAACAGCGTATAAAAAAGATGAACATATAAATACACCAACAGACATAAGTACACATACGATAGTTTTAAACAATCTTATTTGTTTATCTTTATACATTGTTACAACTAATGTAATAATAGCAGCAGACAAAATAGTAAAAGAAAAATACAATATACCTGACGCACCTGTTCTAAGAAAGATAACATAATACTCGGTATATGCATCTACTAATGCTAGTGCAATGATAAAAAACATAGACACAACACCAACAACAATGCTTAATATTTTAATTTTATTACTACTCATATTTTCTCCTTACAAAAGTTATCCACCTATCAACTTTTTTGATTTATATTTCGACAACATTCGACACTCTTACTAGGCTCGTGTCAAGTCAGGAACAAAAAATCAAATGGTTTTGATTTTTCTGCTTATTTTTTCATTTCCATATATGGCAAAACGGTAAATCCGCATTTTTCATACAGTTTAACAGCTCTCTTATTTTCTTCTTCTACTTCCAGTCGGAAAATGCAGTCAGTATATTTCTTTGTGATGAAATCCATCAGCATTTTACCAAGGCCTATCCCTCTGTATCCATCCTTAATATATATATCCTCAATCCAGAAACACGGCTTTCCAAATTCAGTGGAAAAGCTTTTTGCAACCATTGCATAGCCTTGTATCTCTTTTGAATTTTCAATTACAAATCCTTCAAGATAAGGATTGTCGTTAATGCAGTTTTCTATATCACTCAGAAAAATTTCCTCTGAACCATCAGTAAATACTGCGGGTGAAGTGTAAAATACCCGCATCATTTCAAGAACCGTGTCTTTATCTTTTTGTGTCATACTCCTTATTTTGCTGTTCATAGTTCTTTCATCTCCAAAAATTAACGTTTTTTAAAATATCTTTTCATATAAAGTATACATAATACACCCATAACAGGGAAAAAACCTGCTGTAAGCAGTCCTGCCCTCATACTGACTTGTTCTGTACTTATATTAAACATATTTGAAATTTTAAAAGCAATGCCCGTTAAACTGAATTTATCAGATATAATTCCAACTATCTGCGGGGCAAGCGAGGCTCCCAAATCACCGCCTGCCGCCATAAGTGCATAAATCGCCACACCTACGTTTTCAAATTTTTCTTCTACATAAATCAACGTTCCGGGCCATAGCATAGATGTGAAAAGGCCTGTCAGGGCACATGCTATAATTCCTACACCGCCGCTTAATGTTAAGCTTGCAATAAAATAACAAACACTTGCACCGAGCATTCCGAATAGTAAAATATTAATAATATTTTTACCATGTCTTGAATACAGAGTTCTTCCCGTTCCCAAAAGTGCTGCAAAGAAAGCTACACCTATGACATCTCCATAAATTTTAGGAACGCCAATAGCATTTTCAATAAAGCCTGATGCCCATTGAGACATCGTACATTCTGCCGCTCCGCCAAAGAAGATGCATAGCGTGCATAATATAATTCCTTTGCTGCATATTTTTGTTTCTTTTTGTTCTGAGCTGAAATTATCAATTTCAGGCACCTCAGCCTTTAAAAACATTAAAAATGCCGTAAGTGGCACAACAGACCAAATCAAGGTAAGATACATCCAGTTTTCACTGCCGAAAGCAGTTATAAACAATGTGCTTAATATTACCACCCCTACTACACCCCACGCATACATTGAGTGCAGTATGCTCATTTCACGCTCGGGATTTTTACTTGGAATAGCCGCAACCACAGGGCTTAGCAAAACCTCGCTTAAACCCGAGGCAACAGAAAATATCACGGTTCCCGTTAAAATCCATAAAAATGCCATTTCGGGGAAAAGCTTCGGCAAAACTGCATATAATATCAAACCGACAAACACAATCAAAGGGGTAATTCTTACTGCTTTATGTATGTTAAAATACTTATTTAAAAAGGTAAATATCAAATCAATAAGAAGCTGCGTAAAGAAATTAATTACCACAAGAAATCCAAGTAACGTAAACGACAGATTATACATATCTCTGAATGTTAAAAATAAAAGTGGCGATAAATTAGCCGCCACGGCCATCGTCACACCGGACAGATAACAGGCATTTTTTGTAATTTTATATTTTTCCATACTAATTTCCTTTCGATATCCCGTTAAATAAACTTAAATTACTATACTTACATCGCCCGAACTAAGTGTATAAAGCTTTCCGTCGTCCTTTTTTACTATAAGTGCAAATTCATCATCAATCCCGACGGCATCAGCCTGCTCTACCCTGCCATTTTCAATAACATCAATGCGCCTGCCCGTTACGAGCGAATTTTCTCTGTACTCTTGCAATATTTCGTCTTTTTTGCATTTGTTGTAAGCAGTTATAAATTCATTAATTATCTCTGCTATAACTCGCTCTCTCATATGCTCTTTTTCTTCTTCAAAAAGTGCGCCTGCCCTCAGCTTAATATCATCGGGGAAACCTCCTTGGGGAACTGTCACATTCACGCCTATCCCCAATATAGCATATCCGTTTTCCCCCAGTGAGGACTCTGTCAATATTCCGCAGACTTTTTTTCCATCAACATAGATATCATTAACCCATTTTATGTATGCCTTTTTATCTGTAAGCTTTTCAAAAGCACGTGCGCAGCATACTGCGGCATATGTTGTAATATATAGCGGATTTAATCTTTCATTCGGGCGCAGAAGAATACTCATATAAACTCCGCTGCCCTTTGGCGAGTGAAAGGTACGTCCAAGCCTTCCCCGTCCTCCGCTTTGCTGCTCGGCAATTATTACGCAAAATTCCTGACCGCCCTCTTTTGCAAGTTCTTTCATAAGGGTGTTGGTGGAATTTACACATTCATATAAATCTATTTTTGGGAGCTTATAAATAAGCTCCCTTTCAATATATTCTTTATCCATTTCAGTCACCGTTATCTGTATCAGAGAACAATCTCATCAATCATATCAAGCTCTTCCTGAGAAAACACTGTTTTCTCCGACATTTTTATATTTTCCAATATCTGCTGCGGCTTTGATGCACCGATAAGAACACTTGTTATTCCTTCCTTACTGTATACCCACGAAAGTGCCATCTGTGCAAGTGTCTGCCCTCTCTCACATGCAAGTTTATTAAGCTTTTCAATCTTTATAATGACATCCTCTGAAATTGAGTTTTCATTAAGAAATCTTCCATCTGTACGCACCCTGCTGTCGTTGGGAATTCCCTTAAGGTACCTTTCGGTGAGTAATCCCTGCGCAAGGGGGCTGAATATAATCAATCCTTTTTTAAGGGCTTTCGCCTCATCAATTATTCCATTCTTTTCTGCCGTTCTGTCAAATATTGAATATCTGTTCTGATTTATTATGAACGGGCAATGAAGCTCATTTAATATTTTTGCCGCCTCTTTCATTGTTTCTCCGTCATAATTTGAAAGTCCTATATAAAGTGCCTTACCGCTTTTTACAATTTGGTCAAGTGCCCACATTGTTTCATAAAGCGGAGTATCTTTATCCATTCTGTGATGATAAAATATATCTACATAATCAATATTCATTCTTTTAAGGCTCTGGTCTATACTTGCACACAGATATTTTTTACTTCCGAAATCTCCGTACGGACCGGGCCACATATAATAACCCGCCTTTGTGCTGATAATCATTTCATCACGATAGCTTTTCATATTTTCGTTTAGGATTTTACCAAAATTCCTTTCGGCACTTCCCGCCTGAGGGCCGTAATTATTTGCCAGGTCAAAATGCGTTATACCGTTATCAAACGCCGTATAGCACATCTTCGTCATATTGTTATAGTCAGAATTATCCCCGAAGTTATGCCATAAACCAAGCGATACTGCAGGAAGCTTTAAGCCGCTTTCTCCGCAGTGGTTATATTCCATCAGATTATATCTGTTTTCATTTGCAACATAGCTCATTTGCCATATTCCTCCTTTTTCAATGCACAATAGTGCTTCCCCCAATAAATTCACGTATTATAGACGTTGGCGGAACTGCGTATGGGTACATATCTTCAAAATAGGATAAAAGCTGTATAAGCCGCCTTGCACGGCTGTAATACTCACTTTTTTCATCTATATTCATAAGAAGCTCCATTGCAGGTTTTTTAAGCACTGCAAGCTCGTAAACAAGAGATGAATTAAATACCTGGTCTGCCTCACTTTCAAACGGGAATATATATTCCCGCTCACCTCTTCTGACACTTCCCCAAAGCTTGAAAGTACCCTCTGCACTCGTATTTCTATAGGAGGCATCACGTACCATTCTGCGTAAAAGACGGTTGTCAGTAGGTGAAAACGCATTATATTCATCAAGGCACAGACTTGTCAATGCGCTAAGATATATTTTATATTTATTCTTTCTTTCAACCTTGCTTGTAAGAAGCTCGTTCAGGGCATGTATTCCCTCCGCTATTATAATCTGTCCGTCTTTAAGAGAAATGGTCTTACCCTCTACACGTTTTCTGATGTTAAAATCATATTTAGGGATAGAAACACTCTCACCTTTTGCGAGACGTGAAAGATGCTCGTTAAAAAGCTTATAATCAATGGACTCCACACATTCAAAATCCATTTCCCCTTTTTCGTCACGGGGCATATGCTCATCATCAACATAATAGTCATCAAGAGAAATCACAACTGGCTCAATATGATTGATTTTAAGGTGCAGACAAAGTCTGTTTGCAAACGTCGTTTTTCCCGATGCAGACGGTCCTGCAATCAGAATTATCTTTATTTCGGGATTTTCCTTTATTTTGTCTGCAATACTGCTTATACGCTTTTCGTGCAGTCCCTCAGAAAGATTTATAAGCTCCGTTCCTTTACCCTCACATATATATTTATTAAGACTGAATATATCCGCCGCACCGATAGTCGTTATCCAGTCACGGTAATCTTCGATTGCACGGTGCACCTTTTCACCCGATTTAATTTCGGGAATTTTATCAATAGTATAGTTTGTGGGATATTTTAGTAAAAATCCGTCATCATATACCCTTATTTCAAACTTTTCCACGCTTCTGAGGCTGTAGGCAAGCGGTTGGTACATAATATGGTATCTCTTCGCAGTTTTGCAAAGCTTTATTTTCTCTACGGGAAGCATATCTATCTCCCCTGCACGCTTACTGTCACCGCAGGATGCAAAAATTTCTGCTGCAGCCGCCTTTTTAACCTCGGTCTGCATCATAGGATTATCTTCTTCTATAATGCTGTGCATTTTTTCTTTAATCTTTTGTGCAAGAAGCTCCTTGTTTTCGCCATCTGTTTCTATTTCAAAATAGGTGGACTTATTTACAGACTGTCTTATAAAGACGGCATTACACCCTTTAATCTGCTCCGCTGCGTTAAGTAAAACAAGAATAAGGGTTTCTTTATAAATAAGATACCCTTCATCATTTTCTATAGTTATGGGTTCTACAAAATCATTTTCTTTTATTACATAATCCTTATCCATTATAACATTATTAACCTTGCAGGAAAGGACGCTTTTTTCCATTTTAATGCTCTTTATATAATCACCAAGAGTAGTTTTTCCATCTACAACTGTATTCTTTCTGTCGTAGGTAAAAGCAGTCATTTATATCACCTCAAAAATTCAAGTGCATTTTTCTTCTTCTCTATTATTTCATCAATTCGGTTAATATAATCAGCAGCCTCTTTCGGATTAAAAATTCTTTCTATTCTGTCGCCTCGCACCATTTTTGTTGATGCACCGCCACCGAGAGCAAGGATTGTCTGAATTTCCTCCATAATATATATATTATAAAGGCTTTCGTGCCCCTCACGTGAAAATCCCGTATTTTCAAGATTTCCGAGGGTGTTTTTCTGCTTATACAGATAATAGGGTGAAAATCCCTCTTTTTTAAGGAAATCATGCGAAAAATCTACCATTTCGGCAGTATTACTTGCAAACCGCAGTTTTTCAAAATCGCCGATAAGGCGTGCCGCACGCTTAAGATACATTGTATGCACTGTCACCGCATCGGGTGAAAGGGCGCATACCTCTTTAACAGTTTTCCGGAAAGCCTTAGTATCCTCCCCCGGAAGACCTGCAATAATGTCGGCATTTATACTTAGTGACGGATATTTTTTTGCCATTTCAAATGCCCTTATTGTATCTTCTACACTATGACGTCTGCCTATTTCCCTGAGCGTTTCTTCATTCATTGTCTGCGGATTGATGCTGATACGATTAACCCCGTTTGTATCGAGCACAGAAAGCATTTCATCCGAAAATGTATCGGGACGTCCTGCCTCAACGGTAAACTCACTTAGTGTAGATATATCAAAGCATTCTTTAACTCTTTTAATCAGCTTTTCAAGGTTTTGCGGTGAAAGTGTTGTCGGTGTTCCTCCGCCGAAATAGATTGTTTCCACACTGTAACCAAGGTCCTCTGCCATAACAGCCGTATGCTCAATTTCTTTAATAAGTGCTTCTACATAAGGCTCTACAAACTTCTGATTATGTGCCATTGCCTGAGATATAAAGGAGCAGTACACACATCTTGTCGGGCAGAATGGTATTCCTAGATAAAGGCTTACTGTGTTTTGCGCCCGTTTTTCAAGAAGCATCTTTTCCTTTTTTGCTACATCCAGGGAAAGCTGTGCCTTTTTCTGTGTCACAAGAAATTCATTTTCCATATATGAAAGGATTTCCTTGTCAGACTTATTCTCATCAAGCATCATTCTTGCCGTTTTTGCAGGTCTTATTCCCGTGGAAATCCCCCACGGCGTCGGCATTGAAGATAGCTTTTTGCACGCAAAAAACACCGATTTTTTCACTAAATCGCTTAGTGTTCTTCTATCGGGTGAAATATCCGCTATTTCGACTTCACCCTCAGCGTATTTTTCGCCGAGGGTGATTTTTGTAATTGCTTTATAAGTGTCTTTTTCGTTATAAAGTAAGGAATCTACTCTAAAGGATGCGTTAAGGTCAAAAAACAGTTGTAAAATCTGTCTTACGGCATCTTCAAACGAGTGTCCCTGCGTAATAATTTCCATTAATTATCAGTCCTAATATGATGAAGTATATACGGATTACTAACCCTTTCCTCGCCTATTGTGGTTGCCTCTCCGTGTCCCGGATAAACCTTTACACAATCATCAAAATTATCCATAACGTATTTAAGGGAGTTCATATGTGTACGAAGCTCGCTTCGGTCAAATTTACCTATACTTCCCTTAAAAAGTAAATCTCCGCCGAAAAGGTTTTCTTCGCACTCATAGCATACACACCCTTTGCTGTGCCCGGGGGTATGGTGCACCTTGATTTTTTCTGTGCCTAAATTTAAAACCTCATCTCCAAAAAGAGGAATTTCTCCGCTGTATGGCTCAACCTCTTCCATCATCGTAAAGCCAAGGTTTTTACTGTTGTCACGAAGCATAATCGCATCCTGCGTATGTATATATACAGGTGCACCGCTGTATCGTGCAAGAGCGCTGACTGCTCCGATATGGTCAAAATGACCGTGTGTCAGGAGTATCATTTTAATTTTTGCTTTGCTTTCTTCAATTTTCTTTATAATAACATCTGCCTGCGCACCGGGGTCAATTACTGCCGCCTCACCATTATGGGTAAGTATATAGCAGTTCTCCTCCAATGTGCCGACAACAACAGTCTGTATCTCCATTTTTTATTTCTCTCCGTTTATTACTGCACCGTTCTCTTGATTTCATATACACCGGGTACACGGTGAAGCTTTCTTATAATACTGTCAATTTCTTCCTTGCCCGTTACATCAATCGTAATATCGATAAGTGCCGTTCTGTCCTTAAGCGGACGTGCATTTGCCGCAATAAGGTTTATCTTCTGCTCCGATACCACTGCAATAACATCAGCAAGTATTCCGTTACGGTTTGTACATTCAATGCTAAGCTCTGTATGGAATGCTGTAGAAATATCATCAAGCCAGCTGCATTCTATCATACGTGCACGCATTTCATCCGTCATTTTATCTGCCTGCACATTTATACAGTCGCATCTGTGTACACTGACGCCTCTGCCCTTTGTTATAAAGCCGATAATGTCATCACCCGGTACGGGATTACAACAACGCGAAAGTCTTACAAGGCAGTTATCAACACCACGCACCTCAATACCACTGTCACCCTTATGCGTTTTGTGAGTATTGGGTTTGGGTGATATTTCAGTTATTACTTCGGTTTCCTTGTGGTCATTTTGGTAGCTGTCACGAAGTCTTGTAACTACCTTTGCCGCAGTTATTCCGCCAAAGCCGATTGCTGCATACATTTCTTCAACATTTGCAAAGCCGTAACGCTTTAGCATCGGATCAAGATATTTACTCTGGAAAAGGTCGGACTGCGACATTCCAACTCTCTTGAATTCATTTTCAACGGCATTTCTGCCACGCTCTATATTAATTTCACGGTTTTCCTTCTTAAACCAGGAGTTTATCTTACTGCGTGCTGTACTTGTCTTGACAATTTTCAGCCAGTCCATACTCGGCCCTTTGCCTGCGCCCGAGGTTATTACCTCTACAATATCGCCGTTTTGCAGCTTATAATCAAGGTTTACAATTTTTGAATTAACCTTTGCCCCCGTCATTTTATAGCCGACTGCTGAATGGATATAGAATGCAAAGTCAATCGGTGTTGCACCTGCAGGAAGACCTATAACATCACCTCTTGGTGTAAATACGAACACCTCATCGGCAAACATATCTATTTTGAGCATACGCATAAATTCCTCGGGGTCAACCGCCTCGCTCTGAATTTCAAGAAGTCTGTTTACCCATTCAAGGTTTTCTTTATCTCCTGCCTTGCCCTCTTTATATTTCCAGTGCGCCGCAACACCACGCTCTGCAACACGGTGCATATCCCAGGTTCTTATCTGTATTTCAAAGGGCTGACCATCAGGGCCGATTACCGTTGTATGCAAAGATTGGTACATATTGGGCTTGGGCATTGCAATATAGTCCTTAAATCTTCCGGGGATTGGCTTATATTCCTCATGCACCATACCTAAAACGGCATAACATTCAGCCACAGTATCAACTATAATTCTTACAGCAAAAAGGTCATATATTTCATCAAGTGTCTTATTCTGGTTATACATTTTCCTGAAAATGCTGTATATATGCTTTGCACGGGCAACAATATGGCACTGTATTCCCATAGCCTCCATCTTGTCGGCAATAACGTCCCTCACATTCTGAACATATGCATCACGCTCTGACTGCTTCTGTGAAAGGCCGTCAACAATCTCGTAATAAGCAACACTGTCAAGATGCTTGAGCGCCAAATCCTCAAGCTCTATCTTAATTTTTGAAATACCAAGTCTGTATGCAAGAGGTGCGTATACATCAAGCGCCTCTTTCGCCTTTTCAAGCTGTTTTTCGGGCTTCATATGCTTTAACGTACGCATATTGTGAAGCTTATCGGCAAGCTTTATCAGCACAACCCTGATATCCTCTGCCATTGCAAAGAACATTTTTCGAAGATTTTCTATCTGTGCCTCTTCCTTGGATATGCACTTAATTTTGTCAAGCTTTGTAACACCTTCTACAAGCATTGCAACCTGCTCGCCGAATTCATTTTTCATCTGCTCGTAGCCAAAGGGGGTGTCCTCAATAACATCGTGGAGCAAGCCTGCCATAATAGCCTCACAATCAAGCTCCATATCAGCTAAAATACACGCAACCTCATACGGGTGAACAAAATAAGGCTCACCACTGTGACGAAGCTGATTTGAATGTTCTTCCCTGCATCTTTTATAGGCTTTATATAAAAGAGCTTCATCACAAGCTACGTTCTTATTATATTTTCTTATTTTCTCCATTAAAGCATCAAATGCATAATCCATACTGTCACTTCCTTTGCCGCAAAGTCACTGCGCTGACTTTTAGTAGGCGGCTTCAACCTCTTTTTTAATTTTCTGATATTCTTCGCTCTTATCTATTGAAACCTTTTTACCTTTTTCGCTCTCGTAAACTGTTACCTGAACAACATCGCCGAGCTTATGGTAATTAAGTATCTTAAGGTCCTTGAACACCCTCAGCACGTTTATAATCTTATCACGCATAATACGTCTGCCGAAAAGCTCCGTAAATTTACCTGAAAGCGTTGAAAGCTCCTCACTCACGCTGTTGCGCATTCTGAAATATTTATAAATATCAACAAAATCCTGTCTGTCGGGCAACACGTCTGCCGCCTTTTTCTCTGCCATTCTTATTCCGCACAGAATTATCTGCAGCCTTGTCTGTCCGTTATAAAGATTGATATTAAGCTCACCTGCAACGTCAACAATATCGCCAGGATAAAACTCCGATGCCATACTGCCTGCACCAAAAGCAATTGCCTCAACAAGTCTTCTGTCACTTTCAAGCAGGAAACGGCAATGCTTTCCGTCTGAAAGGGTTTTTACATCAACAACCTTTACACCCATAAGTGCAAAAACGGGCACCTTGTTTCCTGCGCCGTACGGTGCAAGAACCTCTGTCTTTCTTATAGTTGCGGCATTAATGTCATTAACCGTAATTTTTGAATCTATCATTAGACTGGGAAGCTTTCCTGACTCTGCTCCCTCACAAACATACTCATTAAGACGTCTGTCAAGTTCTTCAATATATTCTTCCTTGATTGAAAAGCCTGCCGCATATGCGTGACCGCCAAACTTTTCAAGAATGTCGGCACAATTGCTCAGCGCATCAAAAAGATTAATTCCGTCAACACTTCTGCCCGAGCTTTTACACCATTCATCATCTATAGAAATAAGAATACACGTTTTATTGTACTTTTCACAAATTCGTGATGCCACAACACCAATAATTCCGTGATGCCAGTTACGCTTTGCAAGAACAAGCACCTTTTTATCGGCAATATCAATACTATTTATCATTTCCACTGCTTCGTCAAATATAATTTTTTCCTCATACTGACGGTTTTTATTCTCTTCATCAAGCTTTATAGCAAGCTCCTGCGCCTCAATCGGGTCCTCTGTAAGGAGTAAATCAACTGCAATCATTGCATTTGACATTCTTCCTGCAGCATTAAGTCTTGGTGCTATGGAATAGCTTACAACAGCACAGTTATTCCATTTCTGACGAAGACCGAGTGTGGCAATTACCGCCGCAAGTCCCGTATTGGGATTTTTGGAAAGCTTTTCAATACCACGTGCCGCAATAATTCTGTTTTCGCCCTTAAGCGATACTACATCGGCAATCGTTCCGAGTGCTACGAGGTCTGCATATTTGTCAAGAAGCTCCGCTTCACTCTTATCACTCGCTGCACAAACAAGCTTGAACGCAACACCCACGCCCGCTAAGTCCTTAAAAGGATAGCCTGAGTCCATTCTCTTTGGATTGATAACTGCAACTGCATCAGGAAGCTCTGCCTTACATTCGTGGTGGTCAGTTATTATAACATCACAACCAAGCTCTTTTGCATATTCTGTTTCTTCAAATGCAGTTATTCCCGTATCAACACTGATGAGAAGTGTTGCACCGCTATCGTGAATTTTTTTAACTGCGGCTTTGTTAATACCGTATCCCTCATTCTGTCTGTCGGGTATGTATGCCTGCGCATTTACTCCCTGATTACGCAGGAAACTAACAAGAAGTGCCGTTGATGTAATTCCGTCAACATCATAATCTCCGTACACAACAACGTGCTCTTTCTTTTCAATTGCCTCCTTAATTCTTGCAACTGCTTTGTCCATATCGCAAAGAAGCTGCGGTGAATAAAAGCTTCCGGAATCCTTGTCAAGAAATTTCTTTGCCTCTGCCGCATCGGTAAAGCCCCTGTTTAAAAGCACCTTTGCAACAATAACGGGAATATCAAAAATATCTGAATATGCCTCTGCCTGAGCATTATCAATATTTTCGTCAAGAAATACCCATTCCTTTTCAAGCATTGATTATCCCTTCCTTCAATAAATAGTAACTATAATGAATTTATTATATCATATATATACGCGTGTTTCAATCTTTTTATTTGGAAAAAAGAAGCGTGCCGCTTCACCCATTTCGCGTCCCAACTAAATTTAAATACGACAAATGTCGCTCGCGATAAAATTACGTAGTAAGTTTGTTAAAGTAACTTTTGGAATATAAGCCTCCCCTGTGTAAGGGGAGGTGGGTTTGCAAGGCAAATCCGGAGGGGTTGTTTTTACAAACTGTTATATTTTTTCATTATTTTTAAAAAAAATCTATACACGGAGAAAATTTTGTGATAAAATAGTCGCATACTAAACTAAAAAAGAAGGAGTCTTTTTTATGGAAAAACTTTATCAGGGAAAAACAAAGGACGTGTACAAGCTTGAAAACGGCAATGTTCTCCTTAAGTTCAAGGATGACTGCACAGGTAAGGACGGCGTATTTGACCCGGGTGAAAACTCTGTAGGTCTTACTATTGAGGGTATTGGCAAGGCTAATCTTGAAACCTCAGTTCTTTATTTTGAGCTTCTTAAGAAAGCAGGCATTAAAACACATTATGTAAGTGCTAATGTAGAGGATGCTACTATGGAGGTTCTTCCTGCGACAGTATTTGGTCACGGACTTGAAGTTATCTGCCGTCTTGTTGCAACTGGAAGCTTCATCCGCAGATACGGTGAATATATTGAGGACGGAACAGTGCTTGATGGCGGTTACGTTGAATGTACATTTAAAAACGATGAGAAGGGTGACCCTCTTGTAACAGGTGAAGGTCTTGCAGCACTCGGCGTTATGTCTCCCGAAATGTTTGAAAGTATGAAGGAGCAGACACTTAAAATCACAAAGATTGTTGCTGATGACCTCAAGTCAATCGGTCTTGACCTTTGGGATATTAAGTTTGAGTTCGGTTATAACAATAACGAGGTTATTCTTATTGACGAAATCGCATCAGGCAATATGCGTGTTTATAAGGATGGCAAGATTGTTGAGCCGGTTGAGCTTACTAAGCTTATTCTTAACAGATAAATTTACTTAAAACAAAAAACAACGAATGCATAGTAATTGCATTCGTTGTTTTTTGTTCTGTTTTTCTGCGAAAATAACCGTAGGGGCGACCCTCTGTGGTCGCCCGCCTTCAAAATCGAGCCAAAAAATGTACGTCCCCATTTGGCGTCCCCATTTGGCTGCGCCTTCAAAATCGAGCCAAAAAATGTACGTCCCCATTTGGCTGCAAAATGGGGATTTTTAAACGCACGTAAAAAGGGCACGGAATTTTCCGTACCCTTTTAATTAGCTCTAAACTATGTAATCGCTTACCACTGCCAAGAAGTATCAATCTGAGAAATAGTCTCAGTAGTACCCTTCGCACCTGTACCAGTTGTAGTCTCAAGTGCAGCCTGAGTAGTAAGTGTTGCTTCACTTGCAGCAATTACATCAACAGTTTCAAGAGCTAATGTTTCGATTTCGGGTTTATTATACTTTTTCATCATTCATTACCTCCTGAAAAATTAGTTAGCTTTTACCATATCATTGTCTGCAACAACCTTATCAATGTTGATATAGTATGTTGTACCATCTGTTCCGTGGAAGAGAGCCGCAACATCATAAATAGTGTTAATGCCGAGTTCTGCAAGTCTTGCTGAAGAGAATACGCCTGAGAACCAAGTATCACCTGCAAGAGATGCATACTCTGAACCGGCAAGCTCTATCTTTGTAGAATACACGTAATCAGTACCACTCTTAAGAGCCCAGATCATCTTATCAACAGGAACATTCTTGAAGTTAACAAGCAATGCTGCACCGGGACGAGTAATCGTCTTTCCATCAGCAGTAGTTTCGTTAATATTAATTACCTTCTTATTCGTTGCCGCTGTTGAAATCACAATGTTCTTCGTTTCTTTGATAGCTACCTCACCGAGGCAAAGTGCACCACTACCTGAAATTGAAGAAGATCCTACGTAAACCTTAACCTTCTCCTCATCTGCTGCGATAGGTGCAGTAAATGTTGCAACACCAGCTGTAGCAGGCTTCTGGTCGATGTAGTAGATCTGACCTTCTGTAACACTTGCAACATCTGTAACATCAGTATCAACAATCAAGAGAGCAACCTGCTCTGTAGATGTGCTGTCTGCCAGTTCTACACGTACTGCTACTTCCTGAGTAGCGGTATCACCTGTTGCTGAGTGAGCAAAAGCAGATACTGAAAGAACCATGCACAATGCAAGTGCAAGTGCAAGTGCCTTCATAAACTTTTTCATTTTGTTTTCCTCCTTCTTTTATATTAAATTAAATTAATTTAATTACCATATAAGGTATAGACATAGATAGACCCCACCCATCATCTATACATTCTAAATTATACTCCGTAAACAAAATAATTTCAAGTAGTAAACCAAAAAATTTTTTCGTTTTTTTAACTAATTTACACTATACCCTTTGTTTAGTTTGACGAAACATTTTTGTAACATAAGTTAAATCTTTTATTAACATTTTCTAATTCTTATTTAACTCTTACAATAAGCTCCCCTTTTACTCCGTTTGGTGCATAGGCAGTAACAGTTGTTTTTCCTGCACCGACTGTCTGAAGCACGCCTTTTTCGTCAACACGTGCAACGGCACTGTCCGCTACACGCCATACAATCTTATCCTTGGAATCAGATGGTGTTACATATGCACGGAGCTGAAAGCTCTCCCCTGCTTTAACAGAAACATCGCCCTTTCCGCCGTTTTTAACACCGACTGAGATTTCCGTTATATCTGACTCTCCGTCAAAAACCTCAACCACGTTTCCGAATTCATCTGTATAGTCATTATTACCGCCTACAATAACACCGACGTGTACATAGCTGTCCTCCGCCTTTGCCGTAACGGTGGTGATACCGTTACCCGTTGCGGTTATTGTACCTTCAGGCGAAACAAGGGCAATCCCCTCATCATTACTTGTCCATACAATATTCTCGTCATCACCGCCCGTAAGCTTAACCGTGTACTTTTCATCTATATTCATTCTGATATTTTTTTCCTTAACGGATATTGCTGTCTTATTTCCGCAGGCTGATAAAATAAGCACTGCACCTATAATAAGCATATGTAAAAACACTTTTCTTTTCATACTCTTCCCCCTATGTAATTAAATGGAAAATTGAAAATTGAAAGTTGAAAATTTTTGATAAAAAGCCTCCAATTCTCTATAATTATAATACATCTTTTTCAAAAATATTTCAACTATTTTAGCAGATTTTTTTAAGCTTTGTAAAAAACTACAAAAACACGTGTGTTTTTTTTGCACAACGACAAATAATATAAATGTCAAGAAAATCGGCAAAGCCGATTTTCTTCCTTCATTTTCAACTTTCAACTTTCAATTTTCAACTTGTTTACGGGAGTGTTTTTTATGAAAAAACTTACATCATTTTTCACGAGTGCTCAGGCGGCAGGTGCGGCAGCATATGACCTTTCTGAAAATTGTCCTTTTTGTAATGAAATACTTATAGCAAGCCGCTCGACTGAAAAGTCGCAAGCGTTTGATTTTAGTATTAAAAGCACGTTTATAGGCGCTGCCATTGGAGTTCTTACGGGCTTTATTATGCTGTATCTGCCATACAGCAATTTTTCCCTTGTTCTCTCACCGCTTACGGGACTTATTGCAGGGAGTGTTATTGGCGCAATATCAGGAACAATGCTCGATGTCCTGACATACGAAGAATATCCCGAGTGTGCAAGCGTTACCGTAACAGTACCCGAAAGCAAAGGCGGCATAATTGCAAGTACACTCAGAAAAAAAGGTGCGGCAAACACATTTTTATTAAAAAACAAGGTGTGACGATTGTCACACCTTGTTTTTTCACTCATTTATTTGGTTTTGCTCTATAACAGTATTTTCCTCTGACTTTACTTCTTCTTTTTCTTCCTTTACGCCAAGAGTTCCATTTACAAATACTTCTTCAAACTCTTTTGCATCAAGTTTTTCGTGTTCTATAAGTGCATTTGCAATATTGTCAAGCTTCACGCGGTTTTCATTAAGAAGATTTTCACATTTAGTATAACATTCATCAATGATACGCTTTATCTCCTCGTCAATTACTGCGGCAACATTTTCGCTGTAATTTCTGCCCTGAGAGAAATCTCTGCCCAAGAATACCTCGTGATCTTCATTTGTAAATGTTACATATCCGAGCTTATCACTCATACCGTACTGCATAACCATCTTTCTTGCAGTGGATGTAGCCTTGTCAAGGTCGCTTGACGCACCTGTATTAATGTCATTAAATACTATCTTTTCTGCGGCACGTCCTGCAAGCATCATAATAATGCTTTCGAGCATTTCGTTCTTTGAAATATAACTCTTATCAGTATCGGGCAGGCTGAGGGTAAATCCTCCCGCTCTGCCTCTCGGAACGATTGAAACCTGATGCACAGTGTCCTGTGTAGGAAGAAGCCTTGCCGCAAGTGCGTGACCTGCCTCATGATATGCAGTCTTACGCTTGTTTTCGTCATTATGCTGCTTTGTAGCTTTTTCGGGACCCATTACAACCTTAAGCATTGCCTCGTCAATTTCATCTGCAGTAATTGTCTTTTTATCCCTTCTTGCAGAAAGAATTGCCGCCTCATTAAGAAGGTTTTCAAGGTCTGCACCCGTAAATCCGTACGTTGTTTTTGCAACTGTTTCAAGTGAAATCTCTTCATCAACGGGTTTATTTCTTGAATGAACCTTTAAAATTGCCTCTCTGCCCTTCTGGTCAGGATAATTAACAACCACCTGACGGTCAAATCTGCCCGGTCTTAAAAGTGCGGGGTCAAGTATATCAGGACGGTTTGTTGCGGCAATCATAATAATTCCCTCGTTAGTACCAAAGCCATCCATTTCAACGAGAAGCTGATTAAGCGTCTGTTCACGTTCATCGTGTCCGCCGCCAAGTCCTGCGCCACGCTGACGGCCTACCGCATCAATTTCGTCAATAAATATAATTGCAGGAAGGTTCTTTCTTGCCTGTTCAAAAAGGTCACGAACACGGCTTGCACCTACACCTACAAACATCTCAACAAAGTCCGAACCTGATATTGAGAAGAATGGCACACCCGCCTCACCTGCAACCGCTTTTGCAAGGAGTGTCTTACCAGTTCCGGGAGGTCCTACAAGAAGAACACCCTTGGGAATACGCGCACCCAGGTCAATAAACTTTCTTGGGTTTTTGAGGAATTCAACAACCTCCTCAAGCTCCTTCTTTTCCTCATCTGCACCTGCAACATCGGCAAAGGTCACCTTATTTTTACTGTCTGCGGCAGAGCGTGCCTTACTCTTACCGAAGCTTCCAATTCCGTGACCGCCCGTCTGCTGTTTCATAAACGAGAACCAGAAAAGTCCAATTACAAGTATCATCAGTATCGTCGGGATAAGTGATACCCACCACGATACCTCTTCAGGTGCAGGAACTGTTGCAGTCATATTCCCCTCTTTAATCTGCTTTTCAATCTCCTCACCGATAACGGTGAAAAGTATTCCCTGCGTCACTTCTACCTGATAATTTTTGCCGTCAATTTCGGCAACAGTAACACTGTCACCTATTTCAAGGTTTGTAACCTTTCCCTGCTCAATTGCCGCTACAAGCTCTGAGAAGGATTTTACCCCCGAATCAGGCTGCTGAAGCGACATCATCATAAGGATTATGATGATAATCGGCAGGATTATATAAAAGCTTATGCTTTTAAAAGACTTTTTCAAAACAAAACCCCCTTGTAAAAATTGAAAATTGAAAGTTGAAAGTTGAAAGTTGAAAATGAAAAATTGCAGGGCACAGGTGTATTCAATGTGCCGAAAGCACTTCATTTTCAATATCATTCGTTAATTATAGCACAACAATAAAAACCCAATCAATGTATTTTACATTTTATTCATAATATTCTCTTTTAAGCACACCCACAAAAGGATATTGTCTGTATTTATAATTAAAATCAAGACCATAGCCGACAACAAATTCATCAGGAACCTCAAACCCAACATATTTAACATCTATGTCAACTACTCTGCGAGACGGTTTATCAAGTAATGTGCAAAGCTCCACACTTTTTGCACCGCACTCCAGAAGATATTGCTTGATTTTGCTAAGTGTCCGTCCCGAATCCACAATATCCTCAACTATTATTATATCCCTTCCTGCAGGATCAAAACCTTTTCCCGCATGAATATCAACATTTCCGCACGAAACAGTTCCGCTGCCGTAACTTGCGGCAAAAACAAAAGATATTTCTACGGGGATTGACACGGCACGCATAAGGTCGGCCACAAATATAAAGCTACCGGTTAATACGGAAAGCATCAAAGGCTCCATTCCCTTATAATCTCTGTCAATTTCCTTTGCCATTTCATCTATACGGCTTTTAATCTGTTCCTCTGAAATAAGAACCTTTTCAATTGGTCTGTTGATGTTATCCATAGTTACTACCTTGCCTTTCTTAGCTTTTTCTTTCGTATTTTATAATAAGATAATTTTTTGTATTTTCTGTAATTTCATAAAGCGATGACTGTCTTATACCGCATACAAACAGTATCTCTCCGTCTTTTTCCACTATAGGTATAGTATCACGAAGATGACGCTCTATCTTTTCATCGGTGAATATATCGCTTAGCTTTTTAGTACCGCCAGAGCCTTTAAGGGAAATTTTATCCCCTTCTTTTCTGCATCTTACGGTAAGGGGAAGCATCAGCTTGTCAGCGTCAAATACTGCCGTATTATTTCCGCTTCTACTTACAGATTTGTCGCTGTATTCAACCGATAGAGTCCAGTTTTCACCCACTGCAGTATTTTGTATGTCAAGGATAAGGTTAAACCCTGTCCTCTCACCCCTCTTTAAAAGAAGTACTGCATCATAGGATTTTTGTGCATAAAATTCTGAATTAATATCAAAAATTCTTCCGTTTTCTCCCTCTGCAAAAGCACAAAAGCGGTCTATTTTCTCCGCATTTACTTCTGACGCATTCCATTCTTTTAGAAGAGATGCGCATATTCTGCGCTTTATAGGCATTGGTTTGTCTGAAAACAGTTTTATCAAAAGGCGGTCATTTAAGAAACACTCTTTCATAACGTCTGCCGCCAAAGCATCGATAAATGCATTATCCTCTGCAATATAGTGCGCCGCCGAAACAATCTTTTTTTGCGCACCCTGCGATATTTCATTAAGAAACGGCATAACATTAAGCCGTATTTTATTTCGTGCATATACGGGGATTTTATTGGTGCTATCCTCTCTCCATGTAAGGGAGTTTGCACGAAGATATTTTTCAATGTCCTCACGGGAAATGTCAAGAAGCGGTCTTATAATATTATCACGCTTATACATTATTCCGCCAAGTCCCTGCGCCGCCGTTCCCCGTGCAAGTCTGAAAATTACCGTTTCAGCATTATCATTTAAGTTATGTGCAGTTGCAATTTTTGCACCGCCAAGCTTCCTTGATAACTCCTCAAAAAACTCGTATCTTAAAATACGACCGCACTCTTCCTCGCCTAATTTTCTTTCACGTGCAATTTTTATAACGTCATACTCTCTGTAGAAAAACTCTGCGTCTGCCGCCCTTGCTATAAGGCGTACAAATTCGCTGTCCTCATCGGACTCTTCCCCACGTATCATATGGTTTACGTTTGCAACGTAAACAGTAAGATTATAGTCACTCTTCAGCCTCAGCATCGTATGTAAAAGGCACACTGAATCCGCTCCCCCGGACACTGCGCATATAACACTGTCACCTGAATTTAAAAGGGCATTTTCTTCAATTGTTTTTCGCACCCTTTCAAGCACTGTGTATCCCTCCGTCAGTTTCTGCTGTCAAGATTCATAAACTTAGTAAATTCGCCACGCCATGCAAGATTTATTATTCCACATTCACCGGCACGGTTTTTTGCAAGAATACATTCAACAATGTTTCCTGCACTCTCCTCTTCTCCGCCTTCCTCCTGCGGTCTGCAAAGCATAATAACGATATCGGCATCCTGCTCAATCGAGCCGCTTTCACGAAGGTCGCTGAGCATAGGTCTTCTTGCAAGCTTTTCAGATGCACGGTTAAGCTGTGAAAGCGTAATTACGGGAACATTAAGCTCTTTTGCCATAATTTTAAGAGAACGTGACATTTCACTGATTTCCTGCGTTCTGCTCTCGCCCTTTCCTCTGCCCTGCATAAGCTGCAGGTAGTCAATCACGACAAGACCAAGCCCCTTTTCCATTTTAAGACGTCTGCACTTTGCCCTGATTTCAGAAGCAGTTATACCGGGTGTATCATCAATATATATAGGGGCAGTAATTATATCCTTGAGCGAGTGTGCAATTTTCGTCATTTCCCTCGCATCTATATCGCCTATTCGAAGCTTTCCCGACTCTACAAGTGCCTCACTTGAAATTACACGGTTTACAAGCTGCTCCTTACTCATTTCCAGTGAGGATATTGCAACGGGAACTCTTTCACGGATTGCGGCATTCTGCGCAATATTAAGCGCAAAGCTCGTTTTACCTACACCGGGACGTGCCGCAAGGATTATAAGGTCACTGTTCTGAAGTCCTGCCGTAGAGGCATCAAGCCCCGTAAAGCCCGTTTTAATACCCGTAACCTTACCGCCACGCTTTTTAAGCTCGTCAAGCATTGCAAGGTTAGTTTTTACAACCTCACCGATATGGGTAAAGCCCTTAGTTCCTCTCTGCTCCGATATTCTGAATATAAGCTGCTCACTCTTATCAATAATATCGGCAGCCGTTTCCTCATCCTTCATACCCATATCCATAATCTGACTTGCAGATTCGATAAGGTTTCGAAGCATTTTTTTCTCTTGCGCAATCTTTATATACTGCGCAAGATTTTCCTTTGTAAAAACACTCTGTGCAATTTTTGTTATGTAGGCAATTCCGCCCACACTGTCAAGCTTATCGCCAAGTCTTTCTGAAAGAGTAACCATATCAACGGGGATACCTTCTTCAAAAAGATGGCTTATCGCTATAAATATCGTCTTGTTTGCAGTTGCGTAAAAACATTCCTCGTCAAGCTTGTCCATAGCCATAACAAGCGCCTTTTCGTCAAGTATCATATTGCCGAGGATTGCCGCCTCTGCCTCAAGATTATATGGCATAGTTCTTCCAATCGGAATATCCATTTATATCACCGTATTTCTATATTATTCGGGGTTTACAACTACTTTTATCTTAGCTGAAATTTCGGGGTAAATCTTAAGCTCAACATCCTTTTCACCGATGGTCTTTATACCGTCGGGAAGTACAATCTTACGCTTATCAATAACGTGATGAAGCTGATACTTTATAGCATCTGCTACATTCTGATTTGTAATTTTACCAAAGAGCTTTCCGCCCTCGCCTGCTTTTCCCGTGAGCACAACCTTTGCACCCTCAAGACTTTTTGCAGTTTCCTTTGCTGCCTCAATCTCCTGCTGCTTATGATAAGCGGCAGCTTCATTCTTTCCCTTTATATTGTTAAGCACATCAGCCGTTGCAATTTCTGCCATTTTTTTAGGAAGCAGGAAATTTCTTGCATAACCGTCGCTCGCCTCAACTACGTCACCCTTTTTGCCGTGACCCTTTACATCTGTCAAAAGTACAACCTTCATATTATATCTTCCTTTCCTTACAGTATTTCGTCAATTGCCTTTTTGAGCATTTCACCCGCATCAAAAACCGAGCTTTGCTCTATCTGCGCACCTGCAACCATCATATGACCGCCGCCGCCAAGCTTTTCTAAAACCACCTGTACATTAACCTCGCCAAGCGACCTGCCGCTTATGACAACATTTCCGTTTTCACCGCGTGCCACCACAAATGCCGCCTTGATATCAGTAATTTCAAGCATTTCATCGGCAGCCTCTGCAATAACAAGGTGCGGTACAACACCCGAAAAGAGTGAAATTGCTATATTATTACTGTATACCTGCGCCTCTGTTACGATTTGCGCCTTAAGCTTATAGTTATCTATTGAATCCCTGAAAAGCTTCTTAACACGGATAGTATCAACGCCTGCCGCCCTTAAGTATGCGGCAGCTTCAAACGTCCTCACACCCGTTTTAAATGTAAAGTTCTTTGTATCTACCGCTATTCCTGAATAGAGTGCCTCTGCATCAACAGTAGACACGGCATAATGATGACCGAAATACTGCATAATTTCAGCCACCATTTCACACGTCGATGATGCAAAAGGTTCATGATAAATAATATCTGCATCATCAATAAAGCTCTCGCTTCTTCTGTGGTGGTCTATTACTACTTTAGTCTTTACAGAATCAATAAGCTCAGGCATTTCTGTATATTCGGGGATATGCGTATCACATATTACAAGCAAGGTCTTAGGCGTAATAAAATCACGAAGTCCCTGCTTTCCTATAAACATACCGTCGTGGTAATGATTTTCCTCAATCTTTTTAAGGAGAAGCTGCACCGTATCGTCCTTGGTTAAAAGAAGCACCTTTGCCTCTTTTTTAATATGGCTTGCCATACTTGCAATACCTATTGCCGCACCTATTGCATCAGCATCACTGTTTCTGTGCCCCATAATGAGTACATTGTCCGATGCCTCCATAAGCTCCCTAAGGTTACTTGCCATAATGCGTGCCTTAACCTTTGTACGCTTTTCCGTTTCCTTGGAATTTCCGCCAAAGTAGCTGAATTTACCTTTGTTTCGGATAACCACCTGGTCACCGCCTCTGCCAAGCGCCATTTCAAGTGCTTTCTTGGAGGAAATGTCGTTTTTACTAAGTGACGAGCTTCCAATTCCTATACCGATGCTGACAGTTGGCGGAATTTTTGCCGTCTCGTCAAAGGTTTTTACATTATTTAATATTTCAAATTTCTTCTCTGTAAATTCATCAAGCTGTTTTTTTGTAAACACGCAAAGATACTTGTCTTTTTCAATCTTTTTTACAAGGCCGCCTGCATCCTGCACCCAGCCTATAATATTTTTGTCAAGAAGTGTTACTATATCAAGACGTTCCTCGTCGCTGAGCTCTGCTACAACCTCGTCAAAGTTATCAACCATAATCTGTGCAACGGCACACGACGCTTCTTCAAGAGCCTTCTTTGCACTGACAAGCTCCGTCACCTTTTCCATATAAAGCATGATTGCCGCATGGTCGGGTGCAGTTCTGCGCTTAACATTTGAACGGACAATATAAATCTCTTCCCCGATATTTACCGTTATCGGTGTGCGTCCGCCGTCATCATATATTTCACGGATTTTAATCTGCGGAATTATTTCACTGATTTTTTTATCTGAAACGGTGGTAAAAAGCTCTTTAAATGCACTGTTGTACCACGCAACTGTCCCGTCTATTCTTATTCCTGCAATCGGACTCATAGACTTAAAGAGCGCCTCATTATTCTGTAGT
Source organism: Clostridia bacterium (assembly GCA_045656645.1). Classification (GTDB taxonomy): domain Bacteria; phylum Bacillota; class Clostridia; order UMGS1883; family UMGS1883; genus UMGS1883. The sequence goes on from JAZORN010000081.1 coordinate 47,329, forward strand.
TCGTTTTCATCACTTGCCGCATCACTTATATATTCCTTCATTTTTTTAACACGGCTCATATGCCACACTATTTTTTCCAGAATAATCAGTGCTGAAAGGACAAGAATGACCAAAGAAAGAATTGTATGGGTTTTAATCATAAAAATCGCACAGATAAATATAAAAGCTGCAAAAAACGGAGTTGCCGCACGGGGCATAGAATCAATTTTCTCGTTCTTCTGCTTCATCTGTCTCTCCCCCTTCCTCTTCTTTCCCGATTTTTCTGAAATTTGCAAATGCATCAACAGATGCAAGAAGTATATAAACGATAAATAAATTTACATACGGACTTACGCCTGAAAAAACAGTGGAGAATAAGAATACAAAAATATGGATTATAACTCTTATCGGTGTATTTTTTATAATGCGCCTGAGATAAAAGTCAACAAACGACATTCCTGCAAAAAAGCTTACTGCACCAAGCACTATCAGCGCATTGAGGAAAACATATGAAAACTTTCCCTCGGGACTTATAAAAAAGAGAGCAAATGAAAGTATCATAATAGCAACTGCCGTTTTGGGAAGACGCACCTTTGCAAATGAATGTGTAATTCCCACGGGAAGTCTTCGCATCTGCGCCGTTACAAGCCACATTACACCATACCCTACCGCAAGGGACGAAATTACAAGAATGGACGGTACCATCATAACTGCAATGCGGCCGATTGTATCTATTAATGTGTCTATGGTTTCTGTCGGGATATTCACTCCGCTCTCATTCAGAGATGCTATCTGCATCTTAAAAAGCTCCATCGGCATTCCCGTAAGGAATTGCGCAACACTCATTCCTGCTTTTAAAGCACTGTTATAAAGCTCCGTAAAGCTCAGAATAAGGAATGCACCGCCCGAAAGCAATACGCCGTTACAAAAACCTTTTTTCTTTATAATTGCATATGCACACAAACATCCGCACAGTGCCGCCTCAAGTCCTATAAAAAGCCCCTGCAGCTTTGCCGTTTCCCCGTATGTGCCGCAAAAAAACATTGATATTAAAATAGCGCACAGTGATGCTATCAGTGCAGTTATGGGACCTAAGCACAGAATTGTCATTGCAATATTATATGCACAAAAAACCATTGCCACTGTTGGCATACCAAATAATATGGGCAGAAGTGCCACTAATATTTTCCATATTATATGAAAACTTACTCTTTCCTGTCTCATCATACCTGTTCCTTTTTTGTAATATATACCTAATCTATGTTATACTATCATATTTCACCGTCAATGTAAAGATATTTTAATCAAAATTTATCTGTTAAAAGCAGTTGCTTTTACCCCGAGGATGTGATAAACTAATTCTATATGACGAAAGGAAGTATAACATATGAAAATACGTGACGGTTATCTTCTGCGAAGCGTCGCAGGGAAAAATATAGTTGTTTCTGTCGGTGCACAGCTTGACTTTAACGGTATGCTCACACTTAACGATACGGGTGTGTTCTTCTGGAACTTGCTTTCAAAGGGCGCAACAAAGGAAGAGATGCTCGATGCACTGCTTAAGGAATATGATGTAAGTGCCGAAGATGCATCAAAGGATATTGATGAATTTATCGGAAAGCTCAAAGATGCCAGACTGTTGGAGGATTGATTGTTTTGCAGGAAATAAATGTTTCACTTGACGAAATGTATCCGATAATTTGTGAGCAGCTTCAGTGTGGCGGCAAAGTGCGTTTTAAACCGCATGGGACAAGTATGCTCCCCACTCTTCGTCAGGGAATTGATGAGGTAGAGCTTACAAAGCCTGACAGAAAGCTGAAAAAATATGATATTGCTTTCTACAGACGGAAAAACGGTCAGTTTGTACTGCACAGAATTTTAGGTAAAAAGAGTGATGGCTCCTATATTATACGAGGTGACCATCAGTTCCAGTACGAATACGGTATTTGTGATGAGGATATCATTGCCGTTTGCTCCGGGATTTACAGAAACGGAAAATATATTTCTGCAAATTCTCTCCCTTTCTACTTGTGGGCAATTTTAGGACCGTTTTATTTCAGAACACGTTTCAGACTTAGTACACTTAAGAAAAAACTACGGGGGTAATTATGTATATTAATGAAAAAATAAGAGCACTTGGTGAGGAAGTCGAAAAGGAGTTTTCCTCTTACCTTTCTGATGTTGATGAAATTGCACGCTTTAATCAGGAAAAGGTGCTTGATGCATTTATAAAAAACCGTGTCGCTGAAAACTGTCTTTACCCATCAACGGGCTACGGCTACGGTGATATCGGCAGAGAAACACTTGACAGTATTTATGCCGATATTTTCGGTGCGGAGGATGCACTCGTACGCCATAACATTGTAAACGGAACACACTGCCTTGCAATTTCCCTATTTTCCGTTCTGCGCCCGGGGGACACTCTCCTTGCCGCAACGGGAAAGCCGTATGACACCCTTGAAGAGGTTATAGGTATTTCGGGAAACAGTGGCGGAAATCTTAAGGATTTTGGTATTTCTTATAAGCAGGTTGACTTAATTGACGGAAACGTTGATTTTGACGGTATAAAGGAAGCTTTAACCCCTGATGTCAAGGCGGTTATTCTCCAGCGTTCAAAGGGCTACGATTGGCGTGACACATTAAGCTGCGAAAAGCTTGGCGAGGCGATTTCATTTATAAAGTCCATCCGCAGTGATGTTTGCTGCGTCGTGGATAACTGCTACGGTGAATTTGCAGAAAAGACAGAGCCTACACAGCACGGTGCAGACCTTGTTGTTGGCTCGCTTATAAAAAACACAGGCGGCTCACTTGCACAATCAGGCGGTTATATAGCAGGTAAAAAAGAGTATGTGGAGCTTGCCGCATACCGTCAGACCGCACCCGGTATCGGTAAGGAATGCGGCGCTACACTCGGTCAGAACAGATATATGTATCAGGGACTTTTTATGGCACCCCATATTGTTGCGCAGGCAATAAAAAGCGCTATTTTCTGCGGCGGTCTTATGCAGAAATTAGGGTTTGAGGTAAATCCGCTTCCTACGCAGAAGCACTACGATATAATTCAGGCTATAAAGTTTAACGATAAGGAAAAGCTTATAAAATTTATTCAGGGTATACAGAAAGCCTCCCCCGTAGACAGCTTTGCACTTCCTATGCCGTGGGATATGCCGGGCTATCAGCATCAGGTTATAATGGCGGCAGGCACATTTGTTTCAGGTGCAAGTATCGAGCTTAGCGCCGATGCCCCCATAAAAGAGCCTTATGTTGGCTTTATGCAGGGCGGTATAACGTATGAAAGCGCAAGGCTTGCTATAATGAATGCCGCAAGTGAGGTAATTGATTAATTGTAAATTTCGCAATAAAATACCGTCTGTAACTTTTCGTTTACAGACGGTATTTCTTTTATTTTGTGTCAAGTCAGGTGAACAGTGAATAATAGGACCTACTAAATTCACCCGAACATTTTTCATCAGAACCCGCAGGAATGTTGGATTTTCCTGCCCGATATGTAAATATTTATTATCGGCAAACTATTCTTTTAATTTTGAAATTTGTCACAAGTGAAACATAGCAGAACTTTTTGCAAACAGATTAGAGGTTGTAGCGACCAATAACATCTGTCAATGCTTTTGCCATAGACGCAAATCCAAAATCTGTTGGATGGCAATTATCTACAGTTCCCGAATCTTTACAAAGTTCAGTCAGTGCCTCTCCGTCAATAAAATATACATTTTTATCGCCAGATAAAACCGCATTACGATATGTTGTTTCAATTATGCTTCGTCTTATTCTTTCATCATCGGTTAAAAAATGTTTTGGTCGAGACATCATTATCACAGGCAAAAGTGGGTTCTTCTTTCTTATTTCCTTAAACATTTTTTCGTGAGTTTTTTCAAGATGCTCAACGGTGGGAGCATTATGATCGTAATCATAAACAAAAATTGACATATCTAAATTTTTGATATAATCAATCATCTCATTTTCTGCCCTTGCACTCCCTGAAAAGCCAAGGTTTATGTAATCGTAATTAAAATTTCTCGAAACAATCGCTTGATAGCTCATTCCCGGCCTTGATGCACATCCACCCTGTGTTATTGATGAACCGTAATATACAATCGGCTTATCATTTTTATATGCTGTAGCTTCTGATACATAAGCAGTGTCCTGCAAACCGATAAACAATTCGCAAACATTGGAATACAAGGGAAAATTAATTGTTATTTCTCGTCGTTCTTTTTTCTCAAGTTCATAGATGCTTTCATATCCATCTTTAATATCAAACGGGGGAACAAATGTTTTTGCATAATAATTATCAATATACAAATCAAATCCTATGGAACCTGTTAGTGCAAAATGAGGCATTTTTCCTAAACCATCCATTTTAACATGAATAGCTATGTAAGGACTGTCTGTAACAAACTTTACTCTACCGCCTGCAGTATTTGAATGAAGAGCATATACTCCTTCACTTACACTTTTGGCAACACCTTCAGGCATTCGCCTATATTTACCGTTTTCTTTGAAAACTCCATAAACTTTAAATGGAGCCTCATCAATTTTATAAAACTTAATATCATTTTTATCTATTTTTGTTTCAATCGTAAAATTCCCATCTACCTTTGAAATATCAAACATATTAATTCTCCTCTTTTCCTAATATTCGACACAGTTCGACTTTTGTCAAGTCGGGACAAAATTTTAATGATATACTCGCTTACTCTCGTGCGATATATTTATTATCATAAATGCGATATAACTCCGCTTTGCTCCATAGCTAAATAACTCCATCGGAGCAGCTAAATTAAATTCGCCATATAGCTGACCGCAAGGTCAATTTAGCTACGAAGTAATTTAGCTGAACTTGTTCAATTTAGCTCGCGATAGCGAATTTAGCTGTGTTGCTATTGCAACACCTTATACCCTTGTTCCTCTATAACTGCCTTTAATGTATCAAAGGAAATTTCCTTATCACTTTTGACGATTGCCTCTCCCTTTTCATGGCTTACAATCGCCTCTGTAACGCCGTCTGTTTCCTCAAGAATAGTTTTTACCCTCGCCTCACAATGCGGGCACATCATACCTTCAATTTTAAGTGTTGTTTCCATTTGTTTTTTCTCCTTTTTCTTATTATTAATTTTAAATAAATTCAATCTGAGTGCATTTGTTATTACGCAAACGCTTGAAAGGCTCATTGCCGCCGCACCAAACATCGGGCTGAGCCTCCACCCCATAATGGGTATCCATAGTCCTGCGGCAAGCGGAATACCGATAACATTGTAAAAGAATGCCCAGAAAAGATTTTCTTTAATATTTTTCATTGTCGCACGGCTAAGGCGCACTGCGTTTACCACGTCTGAAAGTGAGCTTTTCGTTAAAACAACATCAGCACTCTCTATTGCGATATCAGTACCTGCACCGATTGCAATACCAATATCCGCCCTTGTAAGGGCAGGTGCATCATTAATTCCGTCACCCACCATTGCTGTGATTCCGCTTTGTTGTAGTGTGCGTATCACCTTTTCCTTACCTTCAGGCATTACATCCGAGATAACCTCATCAACACCTGCCTCTTCTGCTATTGCCATAGCAGTTTTTTTATTGTCACCCGTCAGCATTACAGTGCGTATTCCAAGTTTTTTAAGTTCTCCTATCGCCTCACGGCTATCCTCTTTAATTATATCTGCAACGGCAATTATACCAACAACCTCTGTTCCCTTTGCAAAAATCAGAGGAGTCTTCCCTTCCCCTGAAAGGGTTTGTATTTTTTCTGAAACGATTTCATTTACCGTTATTTTTTCACTTATAAAGCGAAGGTTTCCACCGATTATTGTTTCACCTTCTATTATAGCTCCCACTCCGCTGCCCGCAAAGGTTTTGAAATCCTCTGCATTTATAAGCGGTATATTTTCCTCACTGCATTTTTTTACAATTGCCTTTGCAAGAGGATGTTCGCTCTTATATTCAAGAGAGTATGCAAGGCTTAAAAGCTCCCCTCTTTCTACCCCATCTGCAGTAATAATATCCGTTACGTGTGGCTCACCCTTTGTTATCGTTCCCGTTTTGTCAAGGGCAATAGTTCTTATCTTCCCTGCCGTCTCTAACGCTGCTGACGTTTTAAAAAGAATTCCTTTTTTTGCGCCGACACCGCTGCCGACCATAATTGCCACGGGCGTTGCAAGACCGAGTGCACACGGACAGCTTATTACAAGCACGCAGATACCTCTTGCAAGCGAGAAGCCAAAGCTTTCCCCGCATAAAAGCCATATGATGGTTGTAGCAATTGAAATTCCTATAACTATCGGCACAAAAACGCCTGATACCTTATCGGCAATCTTTGCAATCGGTGCCTTTGTTGCAGCGGCATCGCTCACCATCTGTATAATTTTTGAAAGGGTTGTATCACTGCCTACATTCGTAGCACGGCATTTTAAAAATCCCGACTGATTTATTGTTGCCGCTGATACTTTGTCGCCCTCTTTTTTATCTGCGGGCAGACTTTCACCCGTCAGTGCCGATTCATTTACACTGCCTTTGCCCTCAATTACAATACCGTCGGCAGGAATGCTTTTACCTGCATTTACAATGAATATGTCACCCTCTTTAATATCACTTGCCGAAATTACACTTTCCTTTCCGTCACGGATAACGGTTGCCGTTTTCGGCGCCAAATCCATCAGGCTTTTTATTGCATTCGTTGTTTTTCCCTTTGAATATGCTTCAAGCATTTTTCCCACAGTTATAAGGGTAAGTATCATTGCCGCACTTTCAAAATAAAATTCGTGCATATATGAATGTGCAAGCGCCATATCGCCCTTCATATGCGCATCCGTCATCATAAAAAGCGCATATACACTGTATATAAAGGATGCCGCTGAACCAAGGCTTACCAGAACATCCATATTAGGCGCACGGTGAAGCGTGCTTTTATACGCACTGATAAAAAACTTCTGATTTATTACTAATATAATGCCTGAAAGAAGCATCTGCACAATTCCCACGGCAATAATATTATCCCTGAATATTCCAACATATTCAATACCTAAAAGCATTTTCCCCATTGAAAAATACATCAGCAAGCCTAGAAATATTACCGAAGAAACAAGACGTGACTTCATTTTTTTTAGTTCAAAGCTTCCCTCTATATCTTCATCTGAAGTACTACTTTGCTTCTCCCCCGCACGGCTTGCGCCGTAGCCTGCATCATTTACTGCCGCAATAATTGTGTTTGCATCTGCTACTCCCTCTACTATCATTGAGTTTGTGAGTAAGTTTACACTGCAGCTTGTAACACCCTCAAGCTGCGACACCGCCTTTTCCACACGCGCACTGCACGCCGCACAGCTCATTCCCGTAATATTATATTTATCCATAAATTTTCACCCCGTACCTCAGTTCATTTCCAAAAGCTCCTGCGCCCATTCCTTTGTCATATATTTCATATCAACCATAGCCTTAATAACCGTTTTCTGCCTCTTTTTTGCAAGGTCAGGGTTGTTATCAAGCGAATACACAGACGGTGCATTTGGTATTCCTGCAAGGAGCGTTGCCTCATAATCTGTAATTGCCAATGGCGTTTTCCCAAAATATCCCTTGCACGCATCGGCTATATTATAATAACCGCTTCCGTAATAAATAACATTGAAATAAAGCTCCAGAATTTCCTCTTTCGAAAATTCCTTTTCAAGGTTAAGTGCAATCATAACCTCTGCCACTTTACGGCTGATGGAACTATCGTGCATAAAATAAATGTTTTTTGCAAGCTGCTGCGTAATACAGCTACCCCCCTCTGAAAGAGAGCGTTTCTCAATATTTGTTTTGATTGCCCTTCCTATACCGATTATATCAACGCCCTTATGCTTATAAAACCTTCTGTCCTCAACTGCCACCATAGCATCTGTAAAGGTTTTGGAAATCTCATCAAAAGGAGTAAAGCTGTCATCACTTTTAATATTTTCTGCCGCCGTCTGTATTGTAAGTAGGCCTATAGCCTGCTTGTACTTTCCGTAGCCAAGTGCGGCAACTACCATTACAGCTATAAATATAATAAGAAAAATAAAGCTAAATATCTTTTTAATAAATCTCACTTCTGCTCCCTCCTTTTTCTGCGAACTTCACCGGGGGAAAGTCCCCTTACACTTTTAAATACTGCCGCAAAATAACTGCTTGAGTTAAAGCCGCAATCCTGCGCGATCTGTGTCACGGGCAGCTTTGTTGTGACGAGCATTTTTTCCGCATTTTTTACACGCACCGTAGAAATATATTCATTCACGCCAAAGCCCGTATACATTTTAAACTGACGTGAAAAATGGCTTTCGCTAAGACCAAATCCCCTCGCAAGCTGACTAAGGGTAAGCTCTGATGCGTAATTATCCGAAATATACCTTACCGCATTTTGTATTATGGAGTTATTTGGTGAAAGCTCCTCTCTCAGGTTTTCATCTGCAAGGCGGTTAAGCTTTATGAGGATTTCACGTATATATCCTGCCACCAAATCTTCACAGTAGCGGTCATTTCTTATACATTCTGCTTCTGCCTTTTCCACAAGCTCCCTCACGGGGGCGTCCTTAAAGTGAATTGCTTTAAAGCAGGAAAATATTCTGTCACCCTGCGGATACATTACAAATTCATTTGTAAATGCTATTACCACTCTTTCCGCGCCCTGATTTTTAAGGGTTGCCGTCTTGTGTATTATGTGGGGGGCAATTAAAACAACGTCACCCTCATTAAGGTCAAAAATTTTATCGCCGATAAAATAACGCACACTTCCCTTTGCCAGAAAATATATTTCGTAATGGTCGTGATAGTGGGCATCAATCATATTATATGCCCCTGCACGTTTTTCCCTTGTAACGGTAAAATTTTGTATAACCTCATTAATTGCAAGGCTCACTCTGCTCCCCCTCCTTTTATATTTTTCTTCTTTATATTAATATATCAGCTATTAAAGCGTATTTCAAGCAAAAAATTGATATTTCATCACAAAAATAGCAAAAATTTAATTGAAACTGACAAAATTTTGACATATACTCAAATTAATAACATTCAAGGAGGAATAACTATGTATTCAGAAAAAATTATACAGTTCGGCGAAGGCGGATTTTTACGCGGATTTGTTGACTGGATGCTTCAGATTGTAAATGAAAAAACAGATTTCGAGGGAAAGGTTGTTGTTGTTCAGCCTATCGAAAACGGTATGTGCGATATGCTTACAGCACAGGATTGCAAATACACACACATCTGCCGTGGCAGTGAGGGTGTTGATACAAGGAAAATTGACGTTATATCCCGTTGTGTAAAGCCTTATGAGGATTATAATGCTTACCTTGCTCTTGCAGAAAATCCCTCTTTCCGTTTTATTGTATCAAATACTACCGAGGCGGGTATTTCATTTAATGAAAATGATAAATTTACCGATACTCCCCCCGTTTCATTCCCTGCAAAGGTTACACAGCTTCTTAAAAAGCGTTTTGAAATGGGACTTGACGGCTTTGTATTTTTACCGTGTGAGCTTATTGATAAAAATGGTGAAACATTAAAAAATGTTATTCTTCAGTATGCAAAGCTCTGGGATTTGGGTGAAGATTTCATAGCCTGGGTACAGGATAAAAATATTTTCTGCAACACACTTGTTGACAGAATTAACACGGGCTTTCCGAGAGATGAAAAAATCGACCTCGGTTATGAGGATAATATGCTCAACACTTCAGAGTATTTCCACCTTTGGGTTATCGACGGATATAAGGACCTTTGCAGTGAAATTCCCTTTGATAAATGCGACCTTAACGTAATTATCACAGATAATCTTGCAATGTACCGCACAAGAAAGGTGCGTATTCTTAACGGTGCACACACATCACTTGTTCCGTACGCACTTTTAGAGGGCTTTGACACTGTTAAATCCTGTGTTGATGATGAAAAAATGCTTTCACACATTAAAAAATGTGTGTATGATGAAATTATCCCCACTCTCGACCTTCCAAAGGAGGAGCTTATTGAGTATGCCGATAATGTTATCACACGTTTTTCAAACCCGTACATAAAGCACTACCTTTCTTCAATTGCACTTAACTCAGTAAGTAAATTCAAGGTGCGTGTTCTTCCGTCAATCCTTGAATATATAAAGAGATTTGATAAGATGCCCGAAACACTTATCTTCTCTTTTGCAAAGCTTATTGATTTTTACAGAACTGATATGACAAATGACGATAAAGACGTTTGCGATTTTATGAAGACTGCATCTGTGGAGGAAATTCTTGCAAACAAAGCTTTGTGGGATGAAGACCTCACTTTCCTTTGCGAGGAGGTAAAAAAATATGTTAATAAATGAGCTTGATAACGTAATTGTAAATCTTGAAGACGGGCATAAATATGCACGCTTTGACATTAAAAGCGGTGAAAACATTATTAAATACGGTCAGCCTATCGGTCACGCAATTTGCGACATTAAGAAGGATGAACACGTCCATACACATAATATGAAAACAAACCTTTCAGGCGAGCTTGAGTACACATATGAGCCTGGCGAGGTTAAAAATGATAAAATTACAACTGACCGTACCTTTATGGGTTACAGACGCACTGATGGCAGTGTGGGAATCAGAAATGATGTATGGATTATCCCTACAGTCGGCTGTGTAAACAGTCAGGCAAAGCTTATCGCTGAAAAGACAGGTGCAAAGGCATTTACACATCCTTTCGGTTGTTCACAGCTTGGCGATGACCACTCTACAACTCAGCTTGTACTCAAAGGCCTTGTTAACCATCCCAATGCAGGCGGTGTGCTTGTTTTAGGTCTTGGTTGTGAAAATAATTATATTGACCAGTTTAAAACAGTTCTCGGCACTTGGGATGATGAGCGTGTCAAATTCCTCAACGCACAGGACTGCGGTGACGAAATTGAGGACGGAATAAAAATCGTAAAGGAGCTTCAGGAAAAAGCGGCTCTTATCCCCCGTACCCCCATCAGCATTTCAGAGCTTAAGATAGGTCTTAAATGCGGAGGCAGTGACGGCTACAGCGGAATTACTGCAAACCCGCTTGTAGGCAGACTTTCAGATTTGTTAATTTCAATGGGCGGCTCCTGCGTTCTTACCGAGGTTCCCGAAATGTTCGGTGCAGAGCACCTTTTGATGAAACGCTGTAAGAACCGTGAAATTTTTGACAAAACAGTTTCACTTATAAATAATTTCAAGCAGTATTTTATCCGTCACAATCAGGTTGTATATGAAAACCCCTCCCCCGGAAATAAGGCGGGCGGTATCACAACACTTGAGGAAAAGTCACTCGGTTGTGTGCAGAAGGGCGGTCTTTCAGAGGTTGTTGACGTTCTTGATTACGGCGATATGCTTAAGGAAAACGGTCTTTCACTCCTTAACGGACCGGGAAATGACATTGTTGCAGTTACAAACCTTACTGCGTGCGGTGTACATATGATTTTATTTACTACGGGCAGAGGAACACCTCTCGGCGCACCCGTTCCCACAATCAAGATTGCAACAAACCATTCCCTGGCCCAGAAAAAGGCGAACTGGATTGACTTTGATGCAAGTCCTCTTCTTGACGGCATAGACCCGACAGAGGCGCTTCTTGACTACTGCATAGACATTGCAAACGGAAAACAGGCTAAAAACGAAATTAATAAATGCGAGGAAATCTCAATATTTAAGGATGGAGTAGTTCTCTAAATTCTATATAGTTCTAAAAAACACTTGGCAGGAATAATCCTGCCAAGTGTTTTTTACCGTATAAAATTTTGCGCAACTTTATCGCGAGCGACATTTGTAGTATTTGAATTTTGTCGGGACGCGAAATGGGTGAAGCGACACGCTTCTTTTTTAATCGATAATTCCATATAAGTAATCAGATTCCTTTGTAAGCGACTTAAATTCATTCTGCCTTAGTGCCTCATAAACAACTATCGCAACACTGTTTGAAAGGTTAAGACATCTTGCACTACTTATCATCGGTATACGCACCGCACGTTCGGGATTATCTATCAAAATCTTTTCGGGAAGTCCCTTTGTTTCCTTTCCAAAAAGCAGGAAATCATTATCCTGATACTCTACCTCCGTGTACGATGCAGGTGCCTTGGAGCTGAGGTAGAAAAACCGTCCGCCTCTGTTTTTCTCAAAAAAGTCATCAAGCCCCTCATAATACTGAATATTAAGAAAATGCCAGTAATCAAGCCCTGCCCTCTTTAACTTTTTATCATCAATTTCAAAGCCCATCGGCTTTACTATATGAAGCCTTGTCCCCGTTGCGGCACACGTACGTACAATATTTCCCGTGTTCTGCGGGATTTCAGGCTCTACCAATACAACATTCAAACTCATTTTTGCATTTCTTCCTTCATTCTGAAAAATACGCCCTCTTTTACTCCTGATGCACAAATATATGCACAAGGGCTTCCAATCATATCCATAAGCACCTTTGCAGGTGTCACCCCTGCAAGTATTATATCGGCACGAGATATATCCATTCCTTTAATACACTTGCGGTTTTCGGGGGCAGTGTTATATATATTTTCATAAATTTTCGCAATCGCACCGTAGGGAATTTTCATCCCGTCAAGCTCCTTTGCGCTGACTGCTCTTTTTTTATAAAGCGATGCCATTGTGCGTGCACTTCCGCCTATACCGTATACGGGAAGAGACTCACACTCATCAAGCCAGTCTATACCGCCTATATACGACATAACGTATTTATAAAGCTGCATATTGGATTTATGCGCCATTTTTTCCGTCATTACAACTGCACCGAGCGGCAGACTTATACTGTGAACAACAGATGAATTTTTAACGAGTGTAATTTCCGTACTTCCGCCACCCGTATCAAAAATCACACCGTCCTTTATTCCTATCGTTTCACGCACGGCAAGATAGCTGAAAAATGCCTCATCCTCACCGCTTATTATCTCAAACTCAATTCCTGCCGTCTTTTTAACACGCTCAATAAAAAGCTCTTTATTCGCCGCATTTCTCAGCGCCGCCGTTGCAATTGCGGCAATTGACACGCATTTATACTCCCTCGCCTTATCACAAAAGGTCTTCACCGTTTCGATAACACGTGCCATCGGCTCTTCCTTGAGGAAATTATCATTACTCATTCCCTCGCTGAGCCTCACTGTAGAGCGTAGCTTTTCAACCACCCGCCAGTTTCCGTTTTTCTCAAGCTCATTCACGCTCATTCTCACAGAATTGGAGCCAAGGTCAATAATTGCAAAATAACAACTGCTCATAAATTTCCTCTCTTTCATAAAACAATCTTGTCAATTTCCTCTGTAAGTGCATATATAAATTCACGTGTTTCTTTAACGTGCATACAAAGCTCCATTGCCTCTGTTACCTTTTCTACAAATCGGGGGGAAAGGTCTTCAAGCTTCATTGCCGTTGCCAGAGGGCACATTCCCCTGCCCCTTGCATCCATAACAATTTTCAGCTTTTCACCACGCTGTGCGTAAGGCGTCAGTGGAAATATTCTGCATGAAAGAGGACGTCTTTCCCTGTCGCACTGTCCCGTGCAGGTAAAAAGGTCAACACTTTTTCCTCCGTCATATGTAAAATCTATATCATATAGCTTTCCCCACTCGGGCATATCAGTGTACATCACGTTTTCATGCGGAAAAAGGTACATTCCCGTTATTTCATCAGTAACCTCGCAACACGCACCGTTGCATAATTTTCCGCAGTCTATCTCAAGCGGTGTCACATCACCTAAGATTTTATAAAGCTTTTCATAAAAAGCCTTTGCATCAATTTTTGCTTTCATTTTATTTCCCCTTTAATGATGGTGGTGATGGTGGTGATGATGGTGGTTTTCGTTGTGCTCTATATGGCAATCCTCGCAAGGACAATCCTCATTAATCCCTTCAAGCTCCAGTGTAACGTGCTGTATGTTATGCTCCTTTAATTCTTCCCGTATTTCTTTTTTGATCTGAGAAGGCTCTCCCTCGGTAACAATATGCATTGTTGCATAATTATGATATCCGTCCATACTCCATATATGGATATGATGAACATCATTTACACCCTCTATCCGGAGCACGTGTTCTTTAATTTCCTTAATACTGACGTCAGTGGGAATTTTTTCAAGGAACAGATTTTCTATCTGTTTTAAATTCTTTATCGCATTTACAAATATAAAGAGCGACACACCAATTGACATAAGCGGGTCTAAAATATAGATATCTGTAAAACGCATAATTATTGCACCAAATAAAACAATAGCCCAGCCAAGCACATCTTCCAGCATATGAAGATTAACCGCCTTTTGATTAAGCGAGTCACCCTCTCTTGTAAAATAGGCTGCAATAAAATTAATAGCTACACCGATAATTGCAAAAACAATCATTCCGTTATAATCAATGGGTGTCGGTTTAAATATTCTTATAACTGCACTATATATAACGGCAAACGAGCCAAAAAGCAAAATAACAGTTGTAATCAGGCTCCCTAAAACAGAAAACCTTGCATAACCGTAGGTAAATATTTCGTCAGGCTGTTTTTTACTTTTTCTTTCTAAGAAATAGGATGCACCGATACTTAAAGCATCACCAATATCGTGAACGGCATCTGAAATAATCGCAACACTTCCCGTCAGTGTCCCGCCTATAAATTCAAAAATAGAAAACACAAAATTCAAAATGAATGCAATCAATATATTCTTTTCTGTCTTCATCAGCAAAGTCCTTTCATTAGCCGAAACGAAATAATCCAAACTCGATTTTTAGAGGCGGATTTCCGCTTTCGCTGTGTTAAAATACTCGGAAATACACAAAGTATTCCCTGTGTTTTTGCCTTGCGCAACCGAAAATCCGCACTCAAAAAATTCAAAGACCTGAAACGGATGAAATTTTGTGCAGGTTTTGGTGCGAAGGATGCAGCAAGGCTTTGTGCCTTGCAAAGACGACAAGCCGAAAAGTGCCGAAATTCCACCGTTTCAGGCGGGTTCGGATTACTTCGTTTCGGCTATATACACTTATTTGATACATTTTCGAGGTTTATGACTTCATCCACCACGCCCTCGTAAAACTCAGGCTCGTGGCTTACAAGAAGAACTGTTCCCTTAAATTCTGATACCGCCCTTTTAAGCTCTTCCTTAGCCATAACATCAAGATGGTTTGTAGGCTCGTCAAGGACTAATAAATTAACTTCTCTGAGCATCAGTCTGCAAAGCCTTACCTTGGCATTTTCACCACCCGAAAGAACCTTCATCTGCGAGGTAATATGCTCTGTAGTAAGTCCGCACTTGGCAAGTGCCGCACGAACCTCGGCATTTGTCATTGCGGGATATTCGTCCCATATTTCGTTAAGCGCAGTTTTGTCGCTTGCTATTTCCTCCTGCTCAAAATAGCCTTCCATGAGAAACTGGTCACGGCTTACACTTCCCGCATATGGCGGAATAATACCCAGAAGTGTTTTCATCAGTGTAGATTTACCGATGCCGTTCGTTCCTTTTACGGCTATCTTCTTATTTCTTTCTATGATAAGATTAACAGGGCTTGTAAGAGGCTCATTATATCCAAGCACCAAATCCTTTGCCTCAATAACAACTCTGCCCGGAGTTCTCGCAGTTTTAAAGGAGAATGTAGGTTTGACCTTTTCAGGCGCAAGGGTTATAATCTCCATCTTGTCAAGCTGACGCTGCCTTGACCTTGCAAGTGTAGCCGTTGCCGCCCTCGCCTTATTCTTTGCAACAAATTCCTCCAAATCGGCAATTTCTTTCTGCTGCTTATTATACGCCTGCTCAAGCTGTCTTTTCTTCAGCTCATACATACGCTCAAAGTCATTATAATCTCCGCTGTAGCGTGTCAGCACACAATTTTCTATATGGTATATTACGTTTACAACCTCGTTTAAGAAAGGAATATCATGCGATACAAGGATAAACGCATTTTCGTAATCCTTTAGAAAGGTTTTAAGCCACGTAATATGATTTTCGTCGAGGAAATTTGTCGGCTCGTCCAAAATTAAAATCATAGGATTTTCAAGTAATAGCTTTGCAAGAAGTACCTTTGCCCTCTGCCCTCCCGAAAGCTCTGAAACGCCACGGTCAAGTCCTATTTCATTAAGCCCGAGGCCGTTTGCACATTCATTTATCTTAGAATCTATGATGTAGTAGCCTGATGTATCAAGAATATCCTGAATATCCCCTACCTCACTCATCATTTCGCTAAGCTCACTATCTGTTGCCTCCGCCATTTTTTCATATATTGCAAGCATTTCTGCCTCAAGGTCTGAAAGGTAGCGGAAAGCATCACGAAGAATATCACGGATAGTTTTCCCTTTTTCCAAGGTTGAATACTGGTCAAGGTATCCCGTGGTAATATGCTTGCACCACTCAACCTTTCCCGAATCGGGGGACAGCTTTCCCGTAATGATATTAAGGAAAGTGGACTTTCCCTCACCATTTGCACCTACAAGGCCGATATGCTCACCCTTAAGCAATCGGAACGATGCGTTATCTAAAATTTCACGACCGCCAAAGCCATGTGTCACATTTTCTACATTTAAAATACTCATTTAGTTACTCCATATATATTATTTATAAGTGCATTATAATGACTATGTAGTCCGGATGTAAAACTCTTTGCAGTATATTCACTCATTAAATGCGAATATTAAAACTGATCATAAACCACAATTTCTTCAAGTGGTCTGAATTTATTATGCATTTCAAGTGGTTGTGATGTATCTGCCGGATATCCCATTACCAAAAGGGCAAGCGGTTTAATATTATCCGGAATATTAAATTCTTTCTTCATCGAGTAAGGGTCAAAGTGCATAACCCAGCAGCATCCTACCCCCACGTTGTGCGCAGCAAGCATCATATGTGTTGCAACGATTGCGGCATCAACCGGTGCAGAGAGAGCATCATCATAAACTCTTTTCCAGCTTTCGTTTTCGTTATAACACACAAGCATTGCAGCAGGTGCGTTGAAATGACATTTTGTACATTTTTTTAATTTTTCCATGCTTCTTTCGTTATTTAACACCAGAACTCTCTGTGGCTGATAGTTGCATCCTGTCGGTGCCTTATGGGCAGCCTCTAATATTTTTGAAACATCTTCCGAAGACAAATGCTCCGGTTTAAAATTTCTGACCGAATATCTTTCTGTAATTAGTTTTTCATATTCCATAATCTTACCCTCTATTAACATTTTTCAACAACGTTCGGTACCCTTATTATAAAGAGTGTATAATTTAGATGTCAATGTTTTTTGTTATTGCGACATATAAGGTTTAGATGCAAACCACCTGCGCATTTTACAATTTAATATGTTAATTTGTAATCATGCAAATCTTTCAAATCATTATACACACTTTCAAATTCGCTATTATCAATCAGTTCTGCCCTTACAAATCGGTAAAGCATTGAACGCAATCCCTGAACAGGAGAAGACAATAAATGTGTAGAAAAATAAAGCGAAATTGCATTTTGAATATCAATTGCAAGATATGCACCTGCGGCACCGCCCCAGCCAAAATCAATATATCTTTCATCACCCTTAGGACAACGCACACCCAAACCGTATCCGTGAGAATCTTTTGTCCAATATGTCCTTTTTTGCTCATCTGTTAAACGGTCGCTCATCATTAGTTCAACTGTTTCGGACTTTAATAATTTATAAGTACGAAGTCCCTCTAAAAACTTTATATAATCATCAACAGTAGAAATACCACCCGCACCGCCCGAAGCGTATTCAGTTCCGATTTTATAGTTAAAGATGGGCTTTCCGATATTAACTGCTTTGCCATCTTCAAATCTATATTGCGGTGCAATAGTTTCGATTTCTTCCTCAGGCAACATAAAAGTAGAATTTCCCATTTCAACTACATCAAAAATATTCTTTTTAACATAGGTTTCAAATTTTTCGCCCGATACCACCTCAACAAAAGCCGCCAAAACATCGTGACACAGGCTATACTCCCATCTGTCACCCGGTTCAAAAAGTAGCGGCTCCTTAGCCAGATACTTCATCGCCTCATGAGTAGGACATTTGCCGGAAGTTTCATCAATGCATCTCTTTAACTGTGGTGAATAGCAGGCATAGGAAAAACCTGCTGTCATTTCAAACAAGTGCTTTATTAAAATTGGATTTTCAGCCTTTTTAATACCGTCAGCGCTCCTGACCGTCATTTCCTTGAATTCAGGCATATAGTCGGAAAGTTTATCTTCAAGCGAAAACAACCCCTTTTCCAATAACTGTAAAGCTGCCGTACAAGTAATAACCTTTGAGCAGGAATAGATGTTGTATCTTTCATTTCCATTCATTTCAACTTTGTTTTCAAGGTCACTGTAGCCGTTCATATACCGGAGTATACATTCACCTTCTTTATAAACTGTCAAATCAAATCCCGGAACACCAAGTTCCAAAAATGAATCACAAAAATTTTTTAATTTTTCAAACATTGAAATCATCCTTTCTACTTTACTCGACATTTTTATGTTGATTTTGTCAAGTCAGGGACAAAAAAATTTGTCGATATGCAAACTGAAGTTTGCTCGATATTTTTGTTTCACAAAATCGATATGTTTTTCGTTTCTCTCAAAACTCGATATGGTATGAATTCTCGTTGAGTCAGCAACATATCGAGTGCAAAGCACATATCAAGTTCTATAGGAACATATCTAGAATTCGCAATAATTCATATCGATGCGTTGCTGTGCATAGTTCACAACAAGTTAGAATTAAAAAATAATATATATTGCATTTTTAAATTATATATGCTAAAATAAAATAAAATAAATCAAATAATCATACTGCCACCGGGTAGTCGAATCCTTGAGCATTCGTTTGTATATCGTTAGGTCTTAGAAGATATACTTGCGGATGTTTATTTTTTGGGAGGATATTATGACTAAACTAAAAAACTATTTTTCAAAAACTGATATTACTGTATGGCTCTCTTCTGTAATACTAATCATAACATCGTTTTGCATATTCGACAAAGAAAGTTATCTGACTTTATGTGCTTCTCTTATTGGTGTTACATCACTTATTTTTAATGCAAAAGGAAATCCTTTCGGGCAGTTTTTAATGGTAATATTCAGTCTGCTTTACGGAATAATATCATACACATTTGCATATTATGGCGAGATGATAACTTATCTATGTATGACAATGCCTATGGCTATTTTTGCACTTATATCCTGGCTAAAAAATCCGTTTAACGGAAACAAAGCCGAAGTCAAGGTAAATAGCATTACCACAAAAGAAACTATATTTATGTGGCTTATTACTGTTTTAATTACCGCTGTTTTCTATTTTATTTTAAAGTTTTTTAATACTTCCAACTTAGTGCCAAGTACTCTATCTGTTACAACAAGTTTCCTTGCTGTGTATCTTACTTTCAGAAGAAGTCCATATTTTGCCGTTGCGTATGCGACAAACGATATAATTCTTATAATACTTTGGATTTTAGCAAGCTTTTCCGATATCCGCTACATTTCCGTTGTAGTATGCTTTGTTTCTTTTTTATTCAACGATATTTATGGATTTATCAGTTGGCAAAAAATGAAGACAAGGCAAAGTCAAACTACTCTCTAATTATATCTCCTTGATTTCGAAAATATTCGACAATCTTTATATAAAGACTGTATAATCTGGATGCCAGTCTTTTTAGCTAAACTTATTTTTCAATAACAGAAACAAAAATCGAATTGTCGCTTCCGTAAGCTTCACAACCTTCAGGCTGCATCCATTCAGCCGCCATCACCATTGCCTTACCGTCTTTCAAATGAGTTACACCGAAATTGCCGAGTCGTGCTCCTCTTTCTCTCACAACTACAAATTCGCTGTCACGCACAAGCCGCATATTTTCAACTCTTGATGCAAACAACGGTGCTCTGTGACGGAAAACATGATCATTATCGGCTCCTCGTCTTGTATATACAAGGTACAATTCATCTTCAACCTTCATCCAGTGTTGTTGCGTGTTATAATTTTGAAGTATACTCCCATCATCCCATTTCCAATGTTGCAGTTCTGTATAATTAAGACCGTCCTCGCTCCTTGCAACCAATCCGCACTCGTCGTTGCGTAAGGTCATATAGTAAGTTCCCTGATGATAAATAAGCGACGGTTCACCAAGCCCTCTCTCTATGTGTATGGTAAGCGGCTTGCCCATCTCAAGCATCTGTATATCGCATCCGTCAAAGAGGCAACGAAGCACCATTACATACATATTCCGCTCGTCATCTTTTTTGTAATATACCGGAATTAATATCTCACCGTTTTCCATCTCCACACTCTGACCGCTACCATTTCCGCACCGTTCATATCCTTCCGGCATTTGTATGAATTTCATTTTGGAAAATCCGTTTTTCTCTTTGTCGTAAACACTGTAAAAGGTGTTACGTCTCTTTCCGGTCGGATGCAATTGCCCTTTTTTATATTCTGCAGTATGTCCAAGAAGCAGTATTTTGTCTGTTTTCTTATGATACATAGGAGTGGCATCACATCCTACCGTGGTAATATCCCCTTGTTCAATCGGCGAAAGTCCTTTTTGAAATTCAAATTCGCTCCATGTTTCGCCATCATCCCTGCTTGTACTCAAAAGCAGACCTGAAAATAAATCACAACCATCTACATTTAAATACTGTGCAGTGGCGAGCATTATATCAGGCGTATAGCAACATCTCGCATGAACAAGACACTTTTTTCTGTCATATCCATTTCTGATTGCATGCGTTTCACACTTCATTGCTTTTCCTCTTTTCTGTTTTATATTCTTACTATAAAGACTGTATAATCTGGATGCCAATGTTTTTGACGGCATCTTCATATCAAATTAAGAGCAAAAATTATTTCTTATTCTGTAAAACATATGTTGCTACTGGAACTATTATTGCAATAGCAATTACAAGCCAAGTTGTAAAATTCATAACTGTTCTCCTTTCAAAGGCTTCTCCTTGAGGAGAGGCTCCGCCGTAGGCGGTGGTGAGGTGTAGATTGCAAAGCAATCGTTATCCTTTTCCACCTCATCCGTCAGCTACCGCTGACACCTTCCCCGCAAGGGGAAGGCTTTTATAATTCGACAAAATTCGACAATTTTTATATGCTTTTGTCAAGTCAGGAAAAAGTTAACGATATACTCGCTTACGCTCGTGCGATATATTTATTATTATAAATGCGATATAACTCCGCTTTGCTCCGTTGCGATATGATATAAATTCCTTTTCTCGTCCCGAAGGGACATATCGCATCCGTCAGGATATATCGCACCGCAAGGTATATCGTAAATGACCTCAGGAATTTATATCGCTGAATTTAATTGCTCTGCAATTAAATTCATTATAACACGTTAAAAATATCTTATCAAGTTTTTATTGACGTTCTTTTTGATATTCTGTATAATAGTATAGAATCGAGGTTTTGTAATATGGATATGCGTGAATTTAAAAATACATATACTGAATATTCTCCCTGCACAGTATGGGACTGGTGTGCAAAGCCCACTGCGCAGGAAATTGATGCACGCCTTTGCGAATTTTCCAATATGGGAATTCACACTGTTTTCATTCGCCCGTCAAAGGGGCTTGTGCTCGAGTATCTTTCAGGTGACTTTTTTGAGCTTATCCGTACTGCCGCACGCAGAAGTGAAAAGTATGATATAACCCTCTGGCTTTTTGACGAAAACACCCCTGCCAGCGGTCACGGTGGCGGCGAAATCACAAGCGTAGCTGACTACCGTATGCGTGATATTGTAAAGGCAGACGAAAAAACTATTCTTAAAGAGGATATTCCCCTTGAGGACGGCTTTGCACTGCGTGATATGTCAAAGGTACGTACTGCACATCGTGCACCGCTTTGTGATATTACAGACCATTTTGTGGTGCAGTGTTTTACAGACCATACATATACAGCCTATCTTCGGGAGTGCAAACGTTTTATAGGGCACGAAATACACGGTTTTCTTACACAAATCAATTTTCCGCAGAATGCTCTCCTTTTCTCCCCATCAGCTTTAAAAAGATTGGGAGATGTCACCCCCACTGAATGTGCAAAGGCACTTTCTTCTGACGATACTGAATTTAAGAAAAAGTATTATCGTGCATTTGGTGATTGCGTCGCGGATAACTTTACACTTTCTGTAAGGGAAAAATGTGCAGAAAATAACCTTCAGCTTTGCGTTGGTGTAAACGGTGCAGATTTTAT
Source organism: Clostridia bacterium (assembly GCA_045656645.1). GTDB lineage: Bacteria > Bacillota > Clostridia > UMGS1883 > UMGS1883 > UMGS1883. The sequence continues at coordinate 69,467 of JAZORN010000081.1, forward strand.
CAGCCGCCAATCGCAGTACATAAAGGCTGATACAGTATGTATAGAGGTTCATTGTGAAAGCCCTGATATTACTGAATTTAAGCTTGCAGAAACCATTTGCGCACAGTTTGAAAAGCCTCTTATCACACGCCTTCTCTCCCCCTCTTTCGCACCATCTTCCAAAAGATATAATGATGCCGCATTTTTTGTTTCTTTAGGCTCTTCCCGTATTTGTTATGACAGTGTGCCATTCTCCCTCGCCGACAGACGAAAGTATGAGGAGCATACCGTAACTTTATCAAAGCAAACTGAAAATGATGTTTCAGGCAGGCTTTCAAGGCTCAGCAACCTCTGTAATAAAACTGTTTCTGCGGCAAAGCTTCTTATAATATATTCGCCTGAAAACAAGGAAATAATATCTTCGCTTTCTAAAAAGCTTTTGCAGATGGGAATACCTTTCCATATTACAGAAGAATGTATATTTGAAAAATATGCCGAAGTTTCAGATGACGGTATACGCATAGGGATTTCAAGCTATACAGACATAGTTGCACCCGACACTCTTAGTATTTCAGATACGTTTACGGGCAGGAAATTACTTCTTGATGAAAATATTTATTCTCAGCTTGAAGAGCTTATCCCAAAAGACTTTCCCGAAATTTCTTCTGAAAGCAACATATATATCAATCACAGATATGATGAAAATAACAAATATATCTTTGTCAGTGCGTTTGACACTGATGCCACTATATCTGTTTTGACAAATGGAAAAGCCCTTTGTGTGGCAGACCCCTCAAACGGTGAAGTTTACAAAATCCCCCAAACAGACGGAAAGTGTGCTTTCACACTAAGAACCGGGAAAACAGCTCTTTTAATATATTCAGATACCATACGTGCCGATGAGGCACCTCCCTATGCAGGTGAAATTGAAATCATACCCTCTCATAAGGAATGTGATTTACCGTTTGCCCTTGCCGCCGCAGATGAAAATCTTCTGCCGCTTAAGCGTGTAAATGCGTGCTTTGGCAAGAAATCTTACCGCGAAAGCAATATTGACGATTTACACCGCGAATTTTACTCACTTAATGACAACGAAACTGTTAAGGTTAAATATCCGTTTACCGTAAATCTTAAAGAAATCGGTAATGTGACGGCATATATAGAATACGCTGATAATTTTGACAGTATTGAGCTTAACGGGAAATTGCTTTCAGGCTTCACAGCATCAAAAAAAGACCCCCGTTTCTTCGGTCTTGATATAACGGAGCATCTTGCTGACGGTAAAAATACTTTTGCACTTGAATATAAAAAGTTCAGTAACTACAACAGTGATTTTTCAAGTCTTACACCGCCTCATTTCTATTCATTTAACCCCACCTCGTTTGAACCGATTTATCTGTGCGGTGACTTTGATTGTAACGGCTCGCTTTTAACACGTATAGACGAATATGGTGCAGATGTTTCGCTTACGGGTATGCCGCATTATTACGGTGCACTTACATATAATGCCACCCTCCCTGACAGTGACCTTTCAAGCACTATGCTTTGCGTAAAGGGTGATTTTGACATCTGCCGTATTAAGCTCGGAAAGCGTGAACAAATCTTTTTCACCGATTCCCCTATGATAGAGGTATTTAATCTTGACTGCGGTGAAGTCGCAACCATTACAATATTTAATACACCCTACAATCTTCTGCGCCCCGTTTCCTGCGATGCAAAACCGTTTGGTTTAAGTTCGGTTGAGCTTTGCAAATTCAGCGAATAGCCAAAAACCTCCACCAAAAATTCCGGTGGAGGTTTTTGTTATCTACTTGTATAATTTAGCCAGTCCTCCCTCGCTTGTTTCTCTGTAATGTCTTGAAAGGTCTTTTCCCGTTTCATACATTGTCTGAACAACAAGGTCAAACGAAATTTTTCTCGAATCGGTAAGGAAGTTTGCAAGGTTAACTGCATTTATTGCACGCATTGCCGCAACAGCATTTCGCTCTATACACGGAATCTGAACAAGACCGTATATCGGGTCGCACGTCAGTCCGAGGTGATGCTCAATCGCAATTTCTGCCGCATATTCAATCTGCTCAAGGCTCATATTATAAAGCTCTGCAAGTGCCGCTGATGCCATTGCGCACGCAGTACCGACTTCCGCCTGACAACCGCATTCCGCACCGCTTATTGATGCATTGGTTTTTACAATATTTCCTACAAGAGCTGCTGTTTCCAACGCACGGTAAATATCCTCGTCAGAAAAATTCCTTTTCTGCTGAATATAATATAAAACTGCAGGTAAAACACCGCTTGCCCCGCAGGTGGGTGCCGTTACAATTTTTTCACCGCAGGCATTTTGTTCACTGACTGCGTATGCATACGAACAAACAAGTCTGTTTTCTTTTGTCTGCTCACTTTCGTCCATATGCTGCTGACGGAAAAGATATTGTGCCTTTTTCTGCACATTAAGCTTTCCGGGAAGATTTCCGCTATCGTTCAAGCCATTTTTAATTGAGTTTTTCATTTCATCCCATATCAGAGCAATAAAGTCACGTATATCCTCGCCCTCACACTCTTCTACATATTGCCAAAGGCGCATATTCTTCTCTCGGCAGTAATCTGCCATATCTGAAAACTTGTGCAAAGGATAAAGATTTTCATTTTCAACAAGCTTTTCGCCCTCAATTATAATTTGACCTCCACCGACACTGCAAACTCTTATAGATGCGCACTGCACACCGTTTTCATATGCATATATATCCAACGTGTTCGGATGGGGCAAATCCTTTGTTATACAATCGAACTCAATCTCTACCTTTTTGGGAAGAAACGCCTGCTCAATAGCATAATCTGTTCTGTGCCCCTCCCCCGTCTGTGCAAGTGACCCAAAAAGAACAACCTTAAAGCTATCCGCCTGCGGATACTTTTTCTTAAACATCAGGCAGGCTTTTTCAGGTCCCATTGTATGAGAGCTTGACGGACCACGTCCTATTTTGTAAAGCTCCCTTATCGTGGGCATAGTGTTTTCTTTACTGCTATCATCACGCTCCTGCTCAATATTTGAAAAAAAGTATTCAATATTGACACTAAACAGCTTACACATCTTATATATTGAATCAATGCTCGGATAAGAAATTTCGTTCTCCCACTTGGAAACGGCACGGTTACTTACACCAAGCTTTTTTCCGAATTCACTCTGCGTCATATTAAGATTTTCACGAAGGTCTGATATTTTCTTTGCAAAATTCAAATGTTTCATATTATCGCCTCAAAATCCATAATTGATTTTTCTACATTATACCATAAGTAAAACTGCTTGCAATGCAAGGCTTTCTGCGTTTATTATACCAAAAATATTTTAACCTGTAAATGCAATTTTTATAATTAATGTCAACTATTGGTTGATATTTTTTAAAATTAATATAAATCTTGATTTTGCATAAAATAACCATTATAATTATATCAGCACTATATTTAATTAAGGAGGCTTTACAAATGAACGTAAAAAAGCTTAATGATGCAAATTTTGAAAGTGAGATTTTAAATAACAACGGCACCTGCCTTGTTGACTTTTATGCTGACTGGTGCGGTCCGTGTAAGATGGTTTCCCCTATCGTTGACGAAATCGCAGATGAGCGTACTGATATTACAGTAGGTAAAATAAACGTGGATGAAAGCTCCGCTCTTGCTATAAAGTATAATGTAATGAGTATTCCCACACTTATCGTTTTTATGGGCGGAAAAGAATACGACCGTATTATCGGATATAGCCCCAAAGAAGAAATCCTTGCAAAGCTGTAATTTCATACAATTTTCAATGAAAAGCACCCCATAAAAGCAAGCTAATCACTTGTTTTTATGGGGTGCTTTAGTTAAAATCAGCCAAAATAACGTTTTTATTTGTTTGTAAAGTTACACTGCTATTAAACTTACAAGGTTATATATAACAGGTGCATATATAATTGCAGGTAAGAAGTCAGCAACTTTAATTTTGGTAATTCCCATAAGATTTGTACCTATCATAATAATTAAAACAGAACCTGCACAATTCATTTCGTTAATCGCCCCAGTACTCATAAACGGAGCAATAAGTCCTGCCAGAAGAACGAGACCGCCCTGAATAACAAATACCGATACAGATGCTATCATTACTCCCAATCCAAGGCTTGATGCAAGCATCATAGAAGATACAAAATCAAGTGTTGCTTTGGCTATAAGCACCGAGTTATCCCCCGTTAATCCTGCCTGAATGGAGCCTGTAACCGTCATAGAACCTACACAAAACAAAAGTGTGGCAGTGACTAACCCTTCAGCAAGAGAAATATTCTGACCTTCTTTTTTAAATTTCGTCTCCACTTTCTTTGCAAGTTTATTTATTGCACTGTCGATATTTAAGAGCGTTCCTGATATTGCACCTAATACAACTGATGCAATTAAAATAAGTACATTTTCACCGCACAAACTTCCCGATATGCCGATATAAAGCGTGCAAACGCCCAGACCTGTCATAGTAGCCGTACTTACTTTTTCGGGAATACCTTTTTTGAAAATCAAGCCGATACACGAACCAAGTATTACAGTTATAACATTTACAATAACGCCCAACATTCTATAAACTCCTATTATAGCTTATTAATATCTGCTTCTGTAATAAGCTTAAATCCTTCATTTACAAGTGCTATTTCTGCTTTTTCATTGTTTTCTACTCTTAAAACTACATAAGCATGCTTTTCTGTACGAGCCATAAACGCATACAGATATTCAACATTGATATCTGCTTTATCGAGAACATTAAGTGCCTCTGTAAGTTTACCGGGTTCGTCACCGATTTTAACACCCACAACATCAACTACCTTAATGAGATAGCCCTGTTCTTCAAGAACTTTTTCTGCAGATTTTTCATCATTTACGATAAGTCTGAGAATACCAAAATCCTCTGTTTCTGCAATAGAGAGTGCTCTCATATTAATATTATTTTTTGCAAGCACATCTGTTACCGCAACAATTGAACCTTTTCTGTTTGGAACAAATACTGTTAACTGCTTAATAGCCATAATGAAATCTCCTTCCTTAAATCAACTTGCGTTTGTCAATTACACGAACTGCTTTGCCTTCACTTCTTGCGATTGTTTTAGGTGCTACAAGATGTACTGTCGGATTGATACCGAGCATTGTCTTCATAGCATTTGCAAGAGCCTTTTCCATTCCAAGCACATCACTTACTTTGTCTGTGAACTGCTCGGGAGACATTTCAACATTAACCTCGAAGGTATCTGTGTTATTTGCTCTGTCAACAACAATCTGATAGTTCGGCTGATAGCCTTCGTTAAGGAGAACTGTTTCAATCTGGCTTGGGAATACATTTACACCTCTGATGATAAGCATATCGTCAGTTCTTCCCATAGGCTTTGCCATTTTGATAAGAGTTCTTCCGCAGGAGCATTTCTTTCTTGAAAGAACACATATATCTCTTGTTCTGTATCTGAGCAGCGGGAATGCTTCTTTATCAAGAGAGGTGAATACAAGCTCGCCTTTTTCGCCCTCAGGGAGAACCTCCCCTGTTTCAGGGTCAATAATTTCTGCAAGGAAGTGGTCCTCGTTGATGTGCATACCGGTCTGCTCACTGCACTCGAAAGCAACTCCGGGGCCACTTGTTTCTGTAAGGCCATATATATCATAAGCCTTAATGCCAAGTGTTTCTTCAATACCTCTGCGCATTTCTTCTGTCCATGGCTCTGCACCGAAGATACCTGCTTTAAGCGGAATGTCCTCGGGCTTATATCCCTGCTCCTTTAATGATTCGCCGATATAAGCTGCATAAGAAGGAGTACAGCAAAGAATTGTTGCATTAAGGTCCATCATAAACTGAATCTGACGCTCGGTGTTACCTGATGACATTGGAAGTGTAAGACAACCCACCTTATGAGATCCACCATTAAGTCCTGCGCCGCCTGTGAAAAGTCCGTAACCGTAAGCAACCTGACAAACATCCTTTTTACTGCCGCCTGTCGCAACGATTGCACGGGCACAGCAATCTTCCCAGAGATCAATGTCCTTTTGAGTATAGAAAGCAACTACACGGCGTCCCGTTGTACCTGATGTTGATTGAATACGCACACAATCTTCAAGAGGCTTTGCAAGGAGTCCGTAAGGATATGCGTCTCTTAAATCTGCTTTTGTAAGGAACGGAAGTTTATGTAAATCTTCTATTCCTTTAATGTCTTCAGGTTTTACACCTTTTTCATCCATGAGATTTTTGTAGTAAGGTACATTTTCGTAAACGTGCTTTACTTGTTTTACCAGTTTCTCTGATTGAAGTTTTTTCATTTCCTCAACCGGCATAGTTTCAATTTCTTTCTGATAGTAATTCTGAGCCATTTTTCTTCATCCTTCCTTTAACTAAAATTTTGATTTGAACTGCAGAGCTTAGGCTCACATTTTGAAGAAAAAAACGCCCTCTGCAATCCTTATAGGATACAGAGGACGAAAATATCATTTCCGTGGTACCACCTCAGTTCGTCGCTATCTCACGGTAGCGACCTTATCAGGTACTAACATACCTTAGTTCTGTGACGGGAACTCCCGTTGCCTCCTACTTAAGACTAATCTTGTTCAGTGCACTGCTAACAGAAGGAATTCGTGAAGGACGCCTCCATTGCCTCGCACCAACCGGCAACTCTCTCCAGGATCTTTCCAACCTACTGGTTTCTGCTCTTCGCATTTATTTGTTTTGTATTATACTACTTTAGAGTGATAAAGTCAATAGTTTTCAGAAAATTTGTTAAATAATATAAATTGTATAATAAAAGTACACAGAAATTCTAATATAAAAGTGCACAGTTTAAAAAGATAGAACGAATGTATATAATAGAATCAACCATAACGTGCGGAGGGTTTTCTATGATATACATATCAAATGTTCCTGTGAC
>JAZORN010000082.1:0-2690 GCA_045656645.1 Clostridia bacterium
ATCTTTGTCGAGAATGCCAAGTCTTTTCCCACACGGGTAGAGTCTTTGGCACTGAGGTTCCGCTCCGTATCATAATCATCACAGGATATAAATGTTGCCCCTGCCGACTCGATTTTTTCACGCATAATGTTATATGAGTAGTACCACACCTCGTGTCCACGAGAAACTAATTCCTTAACAACGCCCAAGGTGGGGTTCGTGTGTCCGTGTGCAGGAATACAAAAGAAAACAATTTTGCTCATATTACTTCATCTTCTTTCTTGTACACCAGGATTTTTCGTTACATTCGGGGCATTTAAGATGTCTTGTAGTTAGTGTATGCGCACCCCAAACATATGCCCTAAAGGTCGGTTTGAATGTGTGTCCGCACTTTCTGCATTTATAAACGCCTGTTTCGTAATCAACCTTTGCGGCGTAGGAAATCGAAATCCAAACCAAAACCACCGAAACCGCTATAAGAACAACTGCAGTCGCAGTATTTATAATTTTTTCTTCCGCAAGAATTGTGCTTACAACAAGCAAAGCGATGCTTAAAACTACTCCGATAACAGATAATATTATGTTACCTTTATTTTTCATTTACATATTCTCCCTCATTTATAACTTCTATGTAAAAACTGACCGGTCTGAATCCGTCATTACAGGAAATCATAGCCGACTTTTTGTTTTTCATCCAGCCATCATAGAAATTTCCGCCACCATTTGAAAGCTCTTTCACAAAGTGTTCCATGCTTTCCCAAGCAGAATCACACATATTTTCAGGCTTTTCTCCGCCAACGGAAATAAACTCCTGACCGAGCCTCATATCGCAGGTGTGCTCAATTGGGTTTTCATATTTTTCTATCAAATCATCATACTGTGCCATTTTCATAACGGTAATTTTTATAGTTTTCATTTCTCCACCTCATAAGGCCAATCAATAATTCCGCCAAACTCTTTTACATTGGTGTAACCAAGTTTTGCAAGACTTTCGGCTGCGATTTTGCTCCGTCTGCCTGAACGGCAATATACTAAAATCAGTTTGTCCTTATCAGGTAACATTTCTTCTGCTTTATTTTCAATTTCAGTATATGGAATCAATATTGCATTTGGAATGTGTCCCTCGTCATATTCGTCCTGTTCTCTTGTGTCTAAAACGATATGTTCCTCGCCTGAATCCATTATCTTTTTGGCTTCCTCTGCCGTAATTTGTTCGTACATTGCTTTTTCTCCTTTTTCCGCGACGATTATTGATGTCGGTCCATCCGCTCCGCCGATAATTCCGATACTGCTATCATCTCCGCAAGCGGTGAGCAGTATGCAAAGCAGAACTGATATAATACATAGTGCTTTCTTCATCACATTAACCCTCAATCTTTTCCATTACTTGACTGAATACTTCGCCGATATTTTCCCTGATAACCAGGTCGGCATTGTTATCGTATTCCGTTTCAGACTTATTAATCATAACGATATATTTGCCTCTGAAATATCTCACAAATGATGCGGCTGGATACACCGCAAGAGAAGTTCCTCCAACAATCAGCATATCAGCGTTTTCGATATGTCGTATTGCCGATTCCGCAACTCCATCATAGAGATTTTCGCCATAGAGAACAACCTTTGGTTTCATAATGCCACCGCATTCGCATCTCGGCACATCCTTGTCTTTGATTTCTGACAAGACCTTATCTGTATCGCCCTTTTTACCGCAGGAGGCACAATAAAATTTATCTGCTGTTCCGTGGAGTTCAATTACATTTTTACTGCCTGCTCTTTGATGCAGACCATCTATGTTTTGCGTTATTACTGCTTTGAGTTTACCCTTGTTTTCAAGCTTTGCCAACGCTTTGTGAGCATTGTTTGGTTCTACTTCAATGATAAAATATTTTCTATAAAAATCATAAAAAGTTTCTGTATTCTGAAAAAAGAAATCGTGGCTCAATATTTCTTCGGGAGGCACGCCGTATTCTTTCACGGTGTTATAAAGTCCGTCTTGACTGCGATAGTCCTTTACACCGCTTTCAGTAGATACGCCTGCACCGCCAAAGAAAATAATGCTGTTGCACTCTTTTATCATTTCTGCAAATTTATCTACCATCATTTTTCGCCTCGCTTTTGGGTTTCACCAATTCTCCTATCATTGCACCACCGATTATGCATATTGCACCGACAACTTGGATAAAGGTCATTTTTTCGCCAAGCAAAAGTGCTGCAAATACCACTGCAGATAGCGCCTCAAGGTAGCCACAAACAGCGACCGTCTGTACAGGCAATTTAGATAATGGTGAAAAATACAAGTAACATCCAATTCCTGTGTTTACAACACCTAAAATCAAAATCCAAGCCCACGCATCAGCCGGGATTGTTATATGTAATCCTTGCTTCATGCTTAAAAATGTTGCTACTGTTATAAAACTGACTATAAGCTGAATTACCGAGTTTTCCATACCGACAATTTTCTTGGACTTTTTATTCAACGTTACCATAAAGAAATATGTAATTGCCGACATAATACCACAAAATAAACCCCAGACATTTGTGTTATTATCTGCAGTGTTTCCATTTACAAGAAAAATGCCGACAAGCACAGTCAAAAAGCCAATTATTTTTGGTGCAGTTAATTTTTCTTTAAATATAACCGGAGAGCAAATCATTACTATAACCGGTCCGCAATAATAAAGCAAAGATGCAAGACTGACACCAATCTG
>JAZORN010000083.1:0-5911 GCA_045656645.1 Clostridia bacterium
TTGCTTACGCCTTGAAAACATTATATCATAGGTATTTTGTCAAGGTAAGACTGCATAGCAGTTCCACCTTGACAAGGGTAGTTTGGAGTAACACTTTTTATTTTTTAAGAAAAGTGTCACCCATCATTGACAATTGTACAGATTAATCGAAATAATTTTTTATAAAAGTATTGATTTTTTCGGCTTAGTGTAATATAATAAATGCGTTAAGCCGATGTGATGGAATTGGCAGACGTAACGGACTCAAAATCCGTCGGTGGCAACACCGTGCGGGTTCGACCCCCGCCATCGGCACCATAAAGCACAACTACGTTCAAAAAAATGTGGTTGTGCTTTTTTTTGTCGATTTTCGCCAAATCTATTGACAAGATAAATTTTCAATGCTATACTAACTGTACTAATACAAGTAATACAGTTAGTGCGAACTGAATAACGGAGGTGAGAGAATGATAAACTTAGATTACAAGGATGGGCGCACACTTCATGAGCAAATTGAGGACGGCTTTCGTGGTCTCATAATAAGCGGAATTTTAAAGCCTGACGAGCAGCTTCCGTCGGTGAGGGAGCTTTCCATAAGCCTGACGGTAAACCCCAACACAGTGCAAAAAGCCTATAAGGAGCTTGAAAATGCAGGTTTTATCTACAGTGTAAAGGGAAAAGGTAATTTTGTGGCATCAGCACCCCGTACGGAGGACAGCCGACGCAAGGAAGAGCTTTACGAAAACCTTGCATTGATAATAAGGGAGCTAAAATATCTTGGAGAAACAGGGGATGCTATACAAAGCCTTGTAGTTAGCATTGAAAAGGAGGAAGAGTAATGATACAGGTAAAAAATGTTAGCAAGTATTTTGACGATTTCAAAGTGCTTGATGATTTTTCACTTAATGTAAAAAAGGGCACCATATATGGTCTTGTAGGCCCTAACGGTGCAGGAAAAACGACCATAATAAATCATATAAACGGTGTATTAAAGCCTGACGGCGGTGAAATTTATATAGACGGCGAAAAAGTTTATGAGAATAATAGAATAAAGGAAAGTGTACTCTCTATTGCAGATGACTGGTTTTATTACAGTACATACACAATTAAACAGATGGCACATTTTTACCGTGACATTTATCCGTCATTTAATATGGAGCGCTATGAGGCGATAAAGGGAATTTTTAAAATTGATGAAAAGAGGCAGATAAGAAAGCTTTCCAAAGGTATGAAAAAGCAGGTTGCTTTCTGGCTGACCCTCTCTGCAATGCCATCGGTGCTTATCCTTGATGAACCGCTTGACGGACTTGACCCCGTTATGCGTAAGCAGGTGCTTAATCTTGTGATTGCAGATGTTACAGACAGAGAGATGACGGTTCTCGTTTCCTCACATAATTTGAGGGAGCTTGAGGATATCTGCGATTGGGTAGGAATTATTCACAAGGGTAAAATGATTATAGAAAAGCCACTTGATGACCTTAAGGGCAGTGTTCACAAATATCAGATGGTAATTGATGAAAGCTGTGCTAAAAAGCTTGAGGAAAATGCCGATGTGCTTCATATTTCAAAGACAGGCTCAGTTTATAACGTGATTATGCGTGGCGATGCAGAGGAGACACACAGAAATATGAAAGAGCTTTCCCCGATTTTGTGTGAGCGTATAAGCCTTACTTTAGAAGAAGTATTCATTTACGAGTTAGGAGGTTTGGGATATGATTTCAAGAGCATCATTGTTTAATAAAGGTATATATAAATCCACTCTGAGGCGATATCTGTGGGGCGGCGTACTCTATTTCATTCTTCTGTTTATGATAACGGGTATGTCAATTCTTCTGAACTATTCAAATGATTACAGGTATCTTCCGATGGTTAATGGCAGACAGTTAAGTATAATATTAAGTAATGAATATATACTTCTTCCCATTTTGCTGTCGATAGCAGTGCCGACAATTGCGGGACTTCTTATTTTCCGTTTCGTTCATTCGAAGAAAACTTCTGTATTTGTTCATAGCCTGCCCGTAAAGAGAACGGCAAATTACATATCCTCTGTTTTTGCGGGGCTGACACTGATGATTGTTCCGATAATCCTTAATACTGCAGTGCTGATGATAATTTCACTGTCGGGATATTCGCAGTATTTTTCCGTGGGTGATTGCGCAGTATGGATGCTTCTTAATATATTCAGTATCTTTGTAATGTTTTCGTGCGTGTGCTTTGTCGGCACACTTACGGGCAATAGCTTTGCAATGATTGTACTCAATATTCTTTTTCATACCTTTGTGCCCCTCATTACAGCAGGAATAAGCCTTGTCTGCGAAAAATTTCTGCACGGATACGCAGGAGAAGATGTGCTTCTGACAAAGGTTATCAATAACACCTTCCCCGCGCGTATAATGAATATTGTTTCATCATGGAATTATGAGCATATAACGGCAAAGTCCTATACGACAGACTTTGTTAAGTTCAGTGTCATTGCATTTGTACTTTACGTTATAAGCGCAGCTTTCTATAAAGCACGCAAAATGGAAACGGCAGAGGATGTCGCAGGCTTTAAATGCCTTAACCCCATCTTCAAATATCTTATTACCTTTATGGGGGCAATAGCTGCATTTTCAATTTTCAGTGATTCTATAGATGAAAATGAATTTATCTTCTGGTGTATTGTAACTCTTGTAAGCATTGTTATCTATTTTGCAAGTGAAATGCTTCTTAAAAAGAGCTTTAAGGTCTGGCACTCCTACAAGGGATACCTTGTTTTTGCGGCGGCTTTTGCTGTGCTGATGTGCCTTTTCTCCCTGACGAGCTTTTTCGGGTATGAAACAAATATACCGCCAAAAGATAAAATTGCAAAGGTTGCGGTATATGATTATTACAGGAACCAAAAGCCCCTTGTGGCAAATGCGGATGTTATCGACCGTGCACTTAACATTCACGGAAAAATGATAGCAAAGGCGCAGCGGATAAAGGTGCAGGGGGAAACTGCAATCCATATTGAATATCAGCTTGAAAACAAAAAATCAGTTCACCGCAGATACCCCATAACAGAAGATGAACTGCACGAAATAATGAATTCTCTCTATAAAAATGAAGAATACAAAATGAAGCGTGAAGACGTTTTTGAAGAGGCAGAGGAAATTTATAAAGCAAGCATTAATCATAACCACGGCAGTGAGGAAATATTAGACAAGGAAAAGCTTAAAACTCTTAATGAGTGTATAACGGCTGATATTATGGAGCTTGATTATGACGAGATTTATAATAATTCCTGGAGCTTTAATGTAGAGCTTGACTTTATAGTTAATGATGAAAATGAGGAATATTACAACACGTGGAATGGTGTAGATGTTGACGGAAAGCGCATAAAGGTAAGATATGTGCATCTGAACATAAACCCCAGTTACAAACGCACAGTGCAGTGGATAAAGGATAACGGGTACTGGGATTTGGTAAAAATAAAAAATGAGGGCTTTATATACATCTGTAAGGAAGAGGAAAACCTTCCCTTTGTCAAGGAAGCACTGGATATAGCAGCAGGGGAAGGAGTAACCTCCAAAAAGGAACAAACGGATATTATAAAGCTTGAAAATCAACAAGACCTTGAAAAACTGATTGAATATATACACACTGCACTAGTCGGATATATAAATCAGAAAGAGCGTTATTGTGTCTACCAGATTAAGGACGAGGCAAATAAAGACTATATGTTCCTTACACGAATGACAAGGGAAGAAATAGAAACACTTTTCCCCGAAAAAGATTTTTCAGGAAAGTTTGAATAAAACCTATTGTAAAATTTGTCCCAATGGTATATAATAGGCATCAGGGAGGTGTTTTTATGGCAAAGGTAACAAAGGACACTATTATTCTGGATGTTCTGACAATGGACAAGGGCACAGCACCGTTCTTTCTTGAAATAGGTATGCACTGTCTGGGTTGCCCTTCTGCAAGCGGTGAGTCTATCGAGGAGGCTTGTGCAGTACACGGGGCAGATGCAGATGCACTTGTTGCAAAGATTAACGAATATCTCGAAAACAAATAAACCATCACATAAAAAACAAGGTTGTTGCTTTCGCAACAACCTTGTTTTTTGTCTGTAGATATTATTTTATTACTCTTACCTTAATCATTCCGTCAATTGCCTTGATTGCATCAACAACATCGTCCTGAACGTCAGATGCAACGTCAAGAATTGTGCAGGCATAGTCATTCTTACTCTTATTCATCAGGTTTTCGATATTAACTGATTTCTGAGAGAAGATTGATGTAATGCTTGAAAGAATATTGGGAACATTCTTGTGAAGAATTGTAAGTCTTGTTGTGTTTTCTGTTCTCGCAAGCTCACAATTGGGGAAGTTTACGGAATTTACAATATTTCCGTTTTCCATATAATCAATAAGCTCTTTAGCTGCCATAACAGCACAGTTATCCTCGCTTTCAGCACTTGAAGCGCCAAGATGAGGAATAGCAACCACATTGTCAAGACCGAGCACCTCGTCAGAGGGGAAGTCAACAACGTATGAGGAAATAAGACCAACCTCAAGTGCACTCTTAAGTGCAGATGTATCAACAAGCTCTCCTCTTGAGAAGTTGAGAAGCTTTGCGCCCTTTTTAACTGCGGTTTTGAAAAGCTCTGCATTAAACATACCCTTAGTATCTGCTGTAAGGGGAAGGTGAAGCGTAATGTAATCAGCCTCTGCAAGAGCATCCTTAAGCTCTGCCTTAATTACTGTGTGACGGTCAAGGCTGAGTGCCGCCTTAACGGAAATATACGGGTCATAGCCGATAATATCCATACCAAGGTGATGTGCCGCATTTGCAACAAGAACGCCTATAGCGCCAAGACCGATTACGGCAAGCTTTTTACCCTTGATTTCACAGCCTGCAAAATTGCTCTTACCCTTTTCAACCATTTTGCCGACTTCTGCTCCGTTCCCTTTAAGTGTCTGCGCCCAAGCTGCACCGCCGATAACATCTCTTGATGCGAGGAAAAGACCTGCAATGGTAAGCTCCTTTACGGCATTTGCATTTGCACCGGGGGTGTTAAATACAACGATACCCTTTTCGCTGCACTTATCAATCGGGATATTATTTACACCTGCGCCTGCACGTGCAACTCCCTGCAAAGAATCTGAAAGCTCCATATCGTGCATATTAAAGCTGCGAAGAATTATGCAATCAGGATTATCGCAGTTATCTGTAATAGAATATTTTGCCTTGTTAAAATTGTCAAGACCGCATTTTGCAATCTTATTGAGAGTAAGTAAATTATACATTATAAATCATTTCCTTTATTTATTATTCTTTTCGAACTCTGCCATAAATTCTACAAGTGCCTCTACGCCCTCGATAGGCATTGCATTGTAGATGCTGGCTCTCATACCGCCGACAGAGCGATGTCCCTTAAGGTTTACAAAGCCTGCTTCTTGAGCTTCCTTACAGAATTTCTTATCAAGGTCAGCATCACCTGTAACAAAGCATACATTCATCATTGAACGGCTGTTTTTCTCAGCTGTTGGTTTGAAAAGGGTTGAGTTATCAAGGAAATCGTAAAGAATATTTGCTTTCTTTTCGTTTCTTTCCTTCATTGCCTCAAGACCGCCGTTTTTAAGTGCCCACTTATAAACAAGACCTGCAATATAGATTGCGTAGCAGGGAGGGGTGTTGTACATTGAGTCGTTATCAGCCATTGTTTTGTAATCAAGCATTGTGGGAATATCCTCACGGGCATTTCCCATTAAGTCTTCACGGATAATAACAACTGTAAGACCTGCAGGAGCCATATTCTTCTGTGCGCCTGCATATATAACGCCAAACTTTGTAACATCTACAGGCTCACTTGTGATGCATGATGACATATCTGCAACAAGTACCTTATCGCCAACATTGGGAACTTCCGGAAACTTTGTTCCGAAAATTGTGTTGTTGTAGCATA
>JAZORN010000084.1:0-15682 GCA_045656645.1 Clostridia bacterium
CAAAAATACTGTATAAACCACCGATAATTGCTGAAATTATCACTACACCGTTAAGAACTAACGCACCTAATGCCATAGTGGAGTCCATTTCTGACGCGTCAACCATACCTAAAACCTCAGCCAGATTCTGACCAAATGACACAAAACCATTACCGATTGAACCTATAAGTCCTGTAACAAGAACGACAACAAATGCCATCCAATACTTACCCTTGAGAGATTCCCAAGCTCTCTTCCTTAATTCTTTTGATTTTAACATAATAAAGATCCTCCTTGTTTTTTTACTATATGTAAATAATATTTTACCAGAGCTTTAATCTGTTTTCAGGTGCAACATACATAGGATCTCCCTCTTCAATGCCGTAGATTTCATAGAACTGTTCAAACGATGCAACAATAGCATTTATACGGACAACATTGGATGAGTGAACATCACTTAAAATAGTGCTGTCTGTGAGATACGAAACCGTACCCAGCTGTGCCCACATTCTTGCATAAGATTCAAAGCATTCCTTCTGTGCTTCTTTGTCGTCGCCTATGATATCCATAACTATTTGCATCGCTGCAAAGTCTGCCATGTTTTCGCCAATTGTAATACTTGCATCCTGAACAACACCGTCAACAACCTCAAACTTGTTGTAATAGTCTATAAACTCATCCTGAATTTTCTGGAACTCTTCATAGTCTTTATCTGTCCACCAGTTATTAATGCACCCGTTCTCATCATACATTGCGCCATCTTTATCAAACGCATGACCGATTTCATGAGCTAAAACCATGCCGATAGAACCGAGATTTGCTGCGTAGCTTGCATCCTTGTCATAAATTGGCTTATTCAAAATACCTGCCGGAATATTTACGGAATTAAACGCCGGTATGTAACACGCATTAACCGTATCGGGCGACATTATCATAAGCGTTCTGATAAATTCCTTATCTTCGTTTAAGTGAATAAGGTCAGCAAGACTCTGACGCTTGATGTTAAGCGTGTTTGAGAAAAGGCTTCCCCCCTCTGAAATCGGTACAATCGTTGGGAAGTTATAATTATCAGGATAACCGATAACCGCCACTATATTATAAAGCTTTTCAAGTGCATTTTCCTTTGTGGCTTCATCCATCCATGGGTTGTTTTTAAAGCGCTCAGCATAAGCATCAGCGATTTGTTGAATCATATTTGCAATTACTTCTGATGTTTCATCATCATAGTAGTATTTTGTGTAAACAAAACCAATATCGTCAGGAAGCAGGTTGCGGAGATGATCGATATTAACAGCATTTAAAATACCTTCATCGTATTCCATACCTGTTGTTTCTGCAAACATTTCATTCTCTGCATCTTCTGATTCAGACTCCATAGTTTCGCTTAATTCATCTGCAGACGAGGTAAGACAAAGAACAAGCGGAAGTGTGTTCATAAGTGAACTTGCTACGCTTTCACCATCGCTCAACGCTACGCCTAAGTTTTGTTCTAACCTAAGCAGTGCATTAATTTTAAGAGCGTCAAGGTTTTTCTCTGAAATAATGTCCTCTTCAAAGGATGTAACCTTACTTGTGGGGATGATGATTTTTTCAAGATTTGTAAAACCATAATCTGTCAGTTCTTCGCAAACATCAAAACCGTCATAAGCTGCATCTGCCTCATCTTTGCTCTCGCTTGAGTAAATTCTTGCGGTTGCGATGTATTCGCCATTTTTATCAAAGAAGTCCGGATTGCGCTTCATCATTGCCTTAACTTCAGCTTCTATTTCTTCCTCTGTCATAATGTCGAACATATATGCAAAAGAGAAGTAGGAAACTATCTCATTAAAATAGTCAACATCTTTAGCACTTTCTATCTGAAGCTTAATTGCATCATCAATATCCTTTTTATCAAACTCTGCACCAATTTCACAAATATAACGAGAAATCAGGTTCGCATAAACATTTTTATATGCTGCTGTGTCGGTTTTGCTTCTGAATGCTAAAAGTCCGCCATGGCCGGCAGTTGCTACGGAAAAGATAGGATATGGAACACCCGTCTTAGCATCAAGGTCAATATTTATCTCAAAAAGAGTATTGATGCCCGCCTGCTTATATATATCCGCATTAATTTTGAGGAGTTCATCAATATCTTTTGCGTTAAGGATCGCATTTCGCATATCGGAAACATTCTTCCTGTCCGCATCGGTTACTGCAATGTTAGAATCAATACATTCCAACATATCGCGAACTCGTTGTTCTGCGGTGCCTTTCTCGATCGGAATCTCATTATTTACGATTTTATTAAGAATTTCGTTCTCATCTCTAACGACTCCATCATAAATATCACTCATTGCAGACCAAGCGTCAGCTCTCGTTACAACTGCACCGTGAATCGGGTCGATTGCGTTTTTGTTTTCTAAGATAGCGTTACGGAAAGCCTTTTCGTTTATATAACCGTAGAAACTTTCGCCCGGAGCAACCGTACTGAGTGCAGCATCACTGCGTTCTACTAAAAGACCAACCTGCTCAATGGTAATGAAGTCGTCAGCACCCATTGTTCCGTCGCCATAGCCTTTAACAAGGCCTGCTTTGGAAAGATACTCAATATCCTCCTTTGCCCAGTCAGGAACATCAGTAAACTCTATTATCTCACCGGATGCATCAAGCTCGGGAACACATCTTGCAAGCATAAGCATCGCTTCGACTCGGCTTACAGGTTCTGTTGGTCTGATTGTTCTGTCTTCATAACCTTTTAAAATACCGCCTACTATTGCGCGACTGATGTCATCTCTGTATTCGGGTGAAATATTTTCCGAATCGGCAAATATTTCTAAAATTGCATCGCTTTCGCTTAGTTGGTTTCTGCCCACAGATTGAACAAATTCTGAGATAATGTATTCTCTTGTTGCGTATTCAGTACTTTCCTTGGCAGCTACACATGGTACAAAAGATGAAACACATAAGCAAACTGTAATAACAAAAGAAAGGATCCTTTTTGTTTTAAACATCTCCTTATATCTCCTTTAAAAATTTTACTGTTTCCATGATTCTATTGGCTCGTAGAGGAATGACAATTCCGCCATCGGAGTTTCAAGGCTCTCCGCCAGCCTTTTTACAGCCTTTCGGATATCAACCGAAAAATCAAGATACCAGTCAATGGTCTCTAAGATGTATTTTCGCTTGAATTCCTCATCTGTAATGATTGCACACTGTAAATTATGCAATCGGTCTGCCGCCTTTACTGCAAAAGCAACGGGGTTTTGCTTTATAGCATTTATATATTCTGCCATATTGTATCCTTTTTTCTTTGTCAGTATGTTCACAGCCTTAAGGATTTGACTGTTACCGTATTTCAAAATTTCTTCTTCTGTGGTATCAGTATCCTCAAGTAAATCATGGAAGAGTGCTGCAATCTGATAGATTTCGTCAAAACCTTGTTTCTTTACGATTTCCGAAACTGCTATCGGATGGGTTATGTAATCATCTCCGCCGATTCGTTTTTGACCTTTGTGCTTTGCTTTTGCAAATTCTAAAGCGAGCTGTAAGCTTTCTCTATCATCCATTAGCATTCCTCCTTTTGGCGAAGCAGGTGTTTTGCCTGCCTTTCAGCTTTTTCCTTTGTTCCCAAAGAAATCTTTAAGAATTCTACAATTTTATCAAAATCATAGTTTTTATTCAGAAGCTCTGCACGACATAAGAAACGAAGTGCAACGCTTGATGAAACAATATCAAGACCTGCCGCAGAGAATGCTTTTTTTGCAAGTGTCATTGCAAGATCATAATTTTCTTTTATCATTATTTCAATATCCCCGAGCTTTGTTATCCCTAAAAATGCAAGCTGCGGAATATAGCTTTCCGGATCAATCTCACTGATTTCTGCACCTGCAATATCCGCAATTTCACGAATAATGTTTTGCATTTTCTGATTGTGCAGAACATATTCATTAAGCGAAATCATATTGATTGATATATCGTCTGCATCATCTGTTATGATGCGCTCTCTTATATCTTCCGTATATCCAACCATATTGTCACGGGCACGCACAAATTCATCATCTGCAAGCTCGAGTAGTCCTGCAAGGCGTGCAAACTGTCGTCTTATCTCTCGCGGAACGCCAAAATCACTCTTATATCCTATATCGTGATGAATAGCTGACCATGCATGCTGAAGGATTGTTCTTATCTGAATTTCAAATTTCTTTCCGCATATTTCATCGGGCCACTTATCACCGAAAGGAAGGGAACATATGTAATGAAGGGACAGATATCCGAAAGCATCTTCCTTGATAAGTGCTCTTTTGTCGGAAGAATTCTCCCAGTCAACAACGAAATTTTCTTCTATCTTTTGACCGATTTTGTCAATTTCATCAGAAAGGAAACAAATAACACGGCAGCCGAGAATATCAGTTATATCTTCAAGAGTGTTATATCCGTCGCCCTTTCTTTCAAGCTTTCCGGCAAGACTTTTTTCCTCTTTAACACGATGCTCAATAGCCAGAACAGTAAGTCCAAGTTCCTTTACTAAACTTAAAAGCATTGTATGTACTGTGTCACCTAAGACTATAAAGTCATCCCTTTGTTTTCTGTAATCCTCTAAAATGAGTCTGCATTTTAAATTCAAAATATCTCCTCCTTATAACAAACCAAGCAGTAGCTTGAATAAATCATATATAATGCCATCTGTCACACCTATAAAAAGAACAATAACAATATAGAAAAATATGCTTGATTTACTGATTTTGTTATGCTCCATGGTAAAGTAGAAATTGTAGTGTGCCTTCATATTGGAATCACGTTCTTCTACCCACTGATATGTAATTGCATCCATGCAATCATAACCCTCGGGTGCATAACCACGGTTCAGCTCTGCTTCAAGCCGTCTTATACGGTAACAGGTAGAGTCGTTCATCTCGTATTCATCGCCAAGAGAAATTGTAACCAGAGCCTTTCTTATCCGTTGCTCCTGCAACTGCTCAATCTCGTTAATTTCAGGTGGCAGAAGCCGTGCCTCATTGATTCTTATTGAATATCCGTATTTTTCGTAAATCATAGGGCTTTGGATCAATGAATTTATTCTGTCAAACATACTGTGGGCATCTATTACCGGAGCAAAAATCTTATCTAATGTTTTATGCGGTATTCTGAATATCAGGTATGCTTCATCGGATGTTATAAAGTCCTTGATAAATTCAAAATCCACAGAAATAACCGTTCCGTATGAAACTTTTTTTACTTTGGTAAATTCATTTGTAAGATTTATAAGGCTTACAGTTCTGCCATCATAACGAAGCTCTGAAGTGTATTTGGTTTTTTCGGAATCAACCTTGCCGTTGGTATTAAACAGTGCTCTGAGTGCTAAGCTATCCGCCAGCATATATGACAAATCGGTGATTTCGTTTCTTTCTATTTCAAAGGGAACAAAAATGTTAACCGCTTTTGTTTCTTTTGCCCCATACACACGCACGCTTATATCAACATAGCTTCTGCCTTTTGGGTTTATCCATTCATTTAAGTAGATTGTGCTTCTGTCATCGCCGTCAAGCCATAGTGCCCAGCCATCATCAGCAAATCTTCTTTTTTTACTTCCCACGCTCTATTTGGCCCCCTTCATTTCCCGTTTGTTCTCATACATAGCATCGTCAGCTCTGTTGAATACATCTATAAAGTTTGAATCCTTTTTGGAATCGTATCTTGCAAAGCCTTTTGCAATGCTTACGGAAATATTTTCTTTATCTGTAGCAATTGACTCATTCAGGCACTCTTCATCAAATTTTTTGAGGAGCCCTTCTAAATCCTCAAGGTCTCTGTTTTGCAGAATAACTAAAAATACCGTAATAGCCAGCGTAGCAGATATGACTGTTATTAAAAATTTAAATTGCATTGATTTGAATTTCATTCTGTAACATCCTTTCCGGCTATTATGTAAAATCCGCTATGAAAACCTATGACAAATTTGAAATACGTTCTTTGGCTTCATCCATAATTACTTGTACGTCTGCTCCGAAAATGTCCAAACCTTCTGCCGAGTAAAAGCACACATCATTAATACCATAAAAATTCTCGGCAAGTGCTTTTACATAATCAAATCCAAAATTGTTATTACCGATATATCCGCCTGATGTAGTTATGTAATACAACTTTTTAGCGTTACATTTGCCTACGGGACGTCCTTTTTCTGAATACTCAAAAGTTATTCCCGAAACAGTTACATTTTCAAAGTAAAGTTTTAAAACAGCAGGAAAAGATAAATCCCAAAAGGGTGCACCAATAACTATAACATCAGCTTTTGAAAACTGCTTGGCATACTTAAATTCCTCACCGGAAATATCATGCAGAGCTCTTTTTTCAATTCCCTTATTACAAAGAGGCAAAAGAGCCTCTTTGTACAAATTAACTTCGGTTATTTCGCCATCCAATCTATTTAGCAGATGCTGTGAAAGTTCTGCAGTTCTTGACTTGGGTCTGACACAAGCATTTATAAATAAAATTTTATTTTTCATATAGCTTTCTCCTATTCTAACATCTGTGAAAGACCGGTCATTTCAAAAACCTCACGAACCATGTCGCTGGCTTTTTCAATCCGCATTGTTCCTTGATTTAAATTCATTTTCTTGTATGCTCCGAGCAGAACTCTGATTCCTGCTGAGGATATGTATTCAACCCCGGACATATCAAAAACAAACTCTTTGGTATCTTCAGGAAATTCGTTTATTATCTTTTCCAAATTCGGTGCCGTTGCTGTGTCTAATCTGCCTGAAATTCCCAGAGTAACCAATTCATAATTTCTTTCTATATTAACCGTCATAGAAAATCCTCCTTAAAAAGCGGATAAACATCTGATTTATTGAGTTAATGAAAATTGAGAGCTCAAATAAGCAAAATAAAACTCGCTTTACTGTTCATTATTGTCATTTTTATCAAAAATCCATCCCATACCAATTGGTGATACAATAATACACATCAACTGAATAAAATGGAAAAGTAAAACGGAATAAATGACATCCACACCAAGAAACTTTAATCCTTTGGTAATCGCAAAAAGCCATGTATAGATTTCGTTTTTTTCAAACACTAAAAATACAAAATTAACACCTGTAAAAATAGCCTGTGACAAAAAATTCAGCGTATAAAACAGCTTTTTATTGCGTAAATCAAAATAGCATTTTCTTAAATTTGTAAAATTGAAAAATGTGAATACCGCTACGAAAGCCATTATCATAAAAACGACACTGTTACGTTTAACCACCAGCGCCGTTATATTTAAAATTGTAATCAGAAAAGAAAAAACAATGGTTGGCAGTAAAAGTTCTGCAACCCGTCTGTATACAACATATCGTTTTTTAAAAACAGGAGGATTCATATTTTATTCTCCCTCTTTTGAAATTGTACTTACATCCACAGTATAAGTCTGCGGGTCCCATTTTACACTGCATCCAAGACTCTCAGCTACTGCACGGACGGGAACAAGTGTTGACCCGTTTACGATAAAAGGCGGTGAGTCAAGCTCTATTCTAATGATTTCATCATTTTCAATCTGCTGAACGGACATGACAGTGTTATCTATCTGCATGGTGATAAGCAAGCTGTCCTTGGTTGCAAATATAATTTTTTCAGACTCCATCCAAGTTACCTTTGCACCGATACGCTCAAATATTGAGCGCATCGGAAGCATAGTTCTGTCATTTACAATTTGTGCAGGAACAGGCGATTCAACCTTAACATCGTTCACCTTGACCGTAACTTCTTTTGTTTCTGCATATACATTTACTGACAATAAAGTCAGAATCAATAATAAATACAGTAAATATTTTCTCATAAAAGTTTCTCCTGATTATTTAAAAATGTCTACTCCCTGCGAACCGTAATCGGTCCCTTCATTTCCGTTAACCACTGTTTTAAGCTTTCTTGCGGAAATTGTGCCTTCTCCGCTTGTTGTTATTACATCTGTAGTTTCGAACAACTCTATGTTCATTTCAGGTTTGATATATTTTTTCATTGTATAACACCTCACTCATATATAATCAAATCGCCAAAATCAGGACCGCACTCAACAGGCAATGACCAGAATATCTCGTCATCATCACAAAGTACATACGCAATCGCGTAATATTTCATAGAGGCTTTATCTTCAGTAATATCAACTATATCACCGTAGAAAGTGGTCATTTCACCTGTTAAAGCTGCTCCGGCAAACGAACTGTTCTCTACTTTTTCGCCAATGGCACCGGATTTAATAAATTTAATTCCGGTTTTTGTGATTTTCTGTCTGAGTTCTTCTGTTGTTTCAACGTCGAACAGGAATCTTACTACAGATTTCTTACCATTATCGGTATTAAAATACCCTGAATCTGTATCTGTAACCCACTTGAACTGACCCCATTTAGCTTTGAGGGTAATATTCTTTGCAACGCTACTGTGTACTGTCTGTGTTTGGGCATTGAAGGTGCCTTCTTCTGTGGCTTCCCAACCAAGGAATACATAGCCCTCTCTTTCAGGCTTAGCCTCAATTTTTGTATCATAGCTCCACTTATGCTGCGAAAGGTAAGAGCCGTCTTCCTGGCGATAGCTATCCATTCCTTTAACTGTATCACCATCGGCATTAAAATCAAAATTTACTGCATATATTTTGGGCGTCAAAGTTGCCTTCAATTCGCTTGAATTTTTGCCTGTTTTTTCATTCCAGTATGCTGGTGCATCATATACGATGTCAAAAGGAGCTGTATCGCTGTTGTAAGCTTTTCCGTTTACTTTAGTAACATTCATCTGATAGTCATAAAGTGTACCATTTGTATGCCACTGCCATACAGATTGAGTATTTTTACCGATTCCATCTGTTAAACCAATCACAACACCATAAGGCTCAACGTTGTGCTGGCTGATGCGAGTGTAAGGGAGATTGTCACCGGTATCACGATACATAACTTCTGAAAGAACTTCAGAAGGACGGTATCCTGCACCGATAGCTCCTGCATCTACGTTTAGAACCTGCTCATACGCCGAAGGTTTAAATTCCAGATATGCATCAACATCAGCTACGTTGTCACTACCAAATACTGCTGTGTATTCCGTATCAGAATAGCTTGTTCCTTCGTCACTTTCGTTGTCGTAAGTAGTTGTGTAATTCAAAACCAGAACACGTACCTGATAGTTTTTTCCTTCGTTCTTTATTCCCGTAAAAGCATAATCTGCGCTACCGGCTTCACTATAGCTTTCAAAGGTTACAGTTTCACTGTCAACATCATAAGCCTTGCCTTCTCTGATTTCTTGAAGAACAACAACCGCTTCTGTTGCACGGTCAATATCGTGAACGAAAACAGTGTTTCCACCCTGCTGATATGTTCCGGACACCGAAACTGTACCGCTGATTGTCAAAGGCGCAATCCACTTTGCATAAAGAGTAGTATTGCCTGACAATGCTCTTCCCTCAACTGCCGCAACAGTGCAAGCTTCGTCTGTATACCAGCCAGCAAAGATATATCCGCCATCACGAACCGGAACATAGTCTGCAAATGCAGGAATTCTAAGCTGTTCAGTTACTGTCTGTTTGTCAGAACCATTAACTTTTCCGCCTTTAGCATCAAATGTCACAGCATGCAAATTTATCGTAATATTCAAATTCAGATTACCCTTCTGAGCGTTTGAGTTCTCTTCAAAATATGCACCATTCAACTCTCCATATTTCTGACCGCCATCAACATCACCCATTGTTGCTACATAAGCACCATCTGTCCATGAAACTGCAGTTACCGATTCAGACGCAGGAACAATAGTTCCGTCAGGATATACAAACGAAGAAACCATAGCACGATAACCATAAGGCGTGCTGCTCCTTGCTGCAGATTGATATCTCCATACAGGGTAACTGCCCAAGCCACTGCGAGTTGCTGAAGCAATATCTACTCGAACGCCGGGTTTTCCGCCTTCCTGCTGAGTGATAACTTCCCATTGATTTCTATCTGTAGACCAGGACAACACCTTTACAATAGCTGCAGTCGGGACATATTGTGTCGGCACTGTTTGGTCAACAGTTACAGTAAAAGCAAGGTCAAAGTTTGTTGGGTTATATGTCATTACTACATTTATAGTCCAGTTTCCATTCGCATCCTCAGTTGGAGTTATAGTGGTATCATATCCTGATTTACTTGCAACAACTGTATATTCAACATCTCCACCGGGGAGGTTTGTATATGTAGCACCATTTGAAATATACCGTGTCGTTTTCACTTCAGCGTCGGTATTGTCTTCGCCGTAAACAGGATTGTATTCAAAGCCTTGATGTTTAGTATTATTCAATGTTAAAACATGACCTGTTTCCAGATAAGGAGATGAGCTGTCAGCTCTTTTTGCAAGAGCCACTGTAACATCATCCTTTGTCGCCATCTGGTCATATCCGCCGCCGCCTTCATGGTTAATTGTAACATTGATTGTCACAGAAACGTTCTTTTCCCACTTGGCTGTGAGGACAGTTTTAGCAGTAATAGACTCTGTTACAATTTCTCCGGGCTGAATAACATTGCCGTTTCCATTGTCCCAGCCAAGGAAGCTGTAACCCTCTTTTGTCGGAATTTCCTTGATTGCTGTCACTGTTTCTCCATATCCGTAATTATGCGGTTGTGGTGAAGTTTCAAATGCTCC
This sequence comes from Clostridia bacterium, assembly GCA_045656645.1. Lineage (GTDB taxonomy): Bacteria > Bacillota > Clostridia > UMGS1883 > UMGS1883 > UMGS1883. The sequence continues at coordinate 10,597 of JAZORN010000084.1, forward strand.
GCCGTTAGGATTATAAGAAACACTGTAATGATGTACATCCATAGAACCATCCTGATTGTAGATAGTCAACTGGTTGTTGCCAATCTGTGTATATGTACCGTCTGCTTCCTTATTATAAAGATGGAACTTACCGTTTCCGGTGATTTTAGTGTTATATGTACCTGTCGAAACCTCTTGCAGCTGATAATAATGCACTTCATCTGTGCTTAAATACAAATCCCAGTCTTCACCATGAATATCTGTATCATTTGTTAAAACTCCGTCAAGATAAGTGTTAACTGTAGCTGTGTGCTGTGTAGTGGTATCCCACATTGCATAAAGTGAAATGCTTTCGGTAGGGTTGATTATATCGCCGGGCTGATAGAAGCCTGCTTCTGCACCTGTACCATCTGACTTAGCACTCCAACCTAAGAATCCAACTTCAACACCACCGATTTTCTTTATCATGTCGTTCTGTCCCAAAACTGTGTATGGATCGCCTGATGTATGGTTTGTTTCACCGAGAGGGGCATCGCCTGATGTATTACCATTACCATAATAGTTGATGGAAATTTTGGATTTTTCTTTTATAACGCCGTCTATATGCCACTCGGTTTTTCCGAGCCAACCGGAGCTATGCTGAAGCTTAATAACATACCAGATAATCTCGTAGTCTTCCGCTTCGCTTTCGGAAATATTTTTAACGGCACGAATCATTTTTATTTCGTTTTCTCTTTTAATGATAGATGCATCTTCAAGGAAATATCCCTTCATTCCGGCAGCATCATATGCACCCCAAACAGTAGTTGAGCCGGAAGGCGTTCCCTCCACAAGTTTATCAAGAATTGATTGATTTAATTCGTCCTCAGCACTGTCTTTAAAAATAGCATTGCTCCAGAACGAAGTAGACGCTAACGTAAAATCCGATTTAAAACTCTTGTAGTTTTCTGTGCTATATACAGCAGGTTCACCGGGGAAGTCTCCTTCCGGTGTGTAAATAGAAAGAACAATATCGTTAGCAAGGTCGGTGGGCTTACCTGTGGAATCTACCGCCGCCCAAACCGTTGCCGGAATCATTGTAATGAGCATTGCCAAAACAATTGTAAACGATAGACTCTTTTTTAATAATTTTGTCATAACAAATGACCTCCTATAATATTAAAATTAATTAAAATTAACATATTTCAGGCAGTGCATATACGATGTTTCAGTATACATACTCCCGGAACTGTAATTTTACCATTTCAGGTATGACAAACCTATGACAAATCCATAGTAAATTTGAATTTTTTTAACAAAAAAATATACGGTCGGGAATTCCGACCGTAAACAGATTTGTTATTTTCTTCCAAGAAGCAACGAAAGAGTGGATTCTGCCCATGAATACTGCATCATATACTCACCGTGAAACTGGGGGCTTCCGGTTTTTAGAAACCTGTGATAATCGCAGTTGATTTTCGCAGGGTCAATTCTGTAATTATATCCATCCTGACAAAACACCTTTTCTGCATTAACTTGAGCAAGTGCTTTTTTAAGATCACCTACAAGATGCCTTAAATAGTCCATATTTTTAACATCATCGGTGCTTTCGGGCCACATGACGGCACATATTTGCTTTCCCGTCATTCCTGCACCGTTTCTGTCAACAAGCACAGCAAAAAGTTCTTTTGCCTTTGTGCGCTTAAATGTAAGTGCCTCCCCGTTTTTCAAAACTTCAAAGTTTCCGAAGCATTTAACATCAAGAAGTGAAACATCCGGATTCTTACTCTTTATATAGTCAATTTCTTTTTGAACAGCTTCACTTGTTATTGGCTTCATAAGATATCCGCTACATCTAAGCTGTATGGCATCCAATGCATATTCTTCATAACCCGTACAAAAAACAATTTTACATTTGGGCTGAATTTCGGTAATCTTTTCAGCCAGAGCAAGACCGCCCATTCCGCGCATATTTATATCAAGAAAAGCTATATCCACACTGTTTCCCGAAATCCACTCAAGAGCGGCGGAGCAAGCAGAAAAATCGTATACCGTTTCTATATCTGGCGAAGATTTAACAATATCAGTAAGAGCATTAAGCATAAGTCTTTCGTCATCAACTGTTATTGCTATCATTTTCCATTGCCTCCTTCGGAATTCTTATGGTAGCCTTTGTACCGTTTCCGCTTTTACTTTCTATGGTTAATGTGCCATTACTCATTGCCTCAATTCGACCACGAATATTTTTTATTCCAACATGCTTGGTTTCATCATATCCTGCATTCATATCAAACCCCACACCGTCATCTGTTACCTCTACTACATAATGACTGTCCGTTTCATAAGCAGATATTGTAACTGTTCCGCCTTCTTCAAGTCCCATCAAACCGTGTTTTATGGCGTTTTCTACAAGAGGCTGAACAGAAAGTGCAGGAAGTAAAAATTCAACAGAGCGAAGGTCATATTGTATTGTCATATCAGGAAAACGCACCTGTTCAATATCAGTATAGTGTTTGACATGATTCATTTCCCGAGAAAATCTGATGGGTTTTACATTAACGAGCTCGCTGAAGTTTCCTCTTAAATACAAGCTGAAATTACGAACAAGTTTTGAAGCTGCTTTCGGTTCCGTTATACAAAGCTGTTCAATTGTCCCAAGTGTGTTATAGATGAAATGCGGCTGAATCTGACTAATCATAGTAGCTATACGGCTTTCCGTAAGTTTTGCGTTTAAAATCATTTTTTCTGCTTCAAGTTCTCTTGCTCTTATTGCCGCATTTAAGTTTTGCGGAACAACTTTTAAAAGTACAATAAGAGAAGCAACAAAAATAAGAATAAATACAATTTCCGAAATAAGTCCGCCTTGCCAAAGAGAAAGACCTGTTCCCGCTACATCAAATATAAATGCAATCATAGGAAGCATGCCGAAAGAGGACAATAATTTTTCGTTTTTATCACCCTTTGCAAAACGAAGGGCAAGAAGAACTATCATCACAATGCAAATCACACTCTGCACAGTTACCCATACAGGTAATGTATCATAAAACTTAACATCTGAAAACACAGGAGCCATCATAAATGCCAGATTTGAAAATAAAGTAAAAACAGTAAGGCTGCTACCAACCATTTTAGCTTTGCCTTGAAGCCAATCTGCTATAACAGCAGTTATTGCCAACATATAAAGCATCATAGAGCCTATCAGCATACGGGTATTAAATTTAATTATTTCACTGAAGAACATAACTCCGTGTGCTTTAAATAAGAAATATATACCGGCACAGAAAACACAAAAACCGACAACCCACAGATTTGAGCTTCCTTTGATATGAATGAGCATAGAAAATATCGCTGTACCCAAAAGCATAAATGCAAACAAAATAAGTGCAATACCCAAGATTCTATGTGTACTGCCTCGGTTTAACATATCTCTTTCAAAATCTGTTCCGCCATAGGTGCTTAAGTTGCTGAGGAAGTCATCAACAGCTCCTGCGTTTCCGAATTTATGGGGATTTTTCAGTTTGATTGTAATTTCATCTGCACCTTTGCATACATATCCGATATACGTTTTACCGCACAGGTCCTCACCGATAAGGGCATACTCAGCATCAAAGGGGCGGAATTCTTCTCCACCTTCTGAAACCTCACCGCCAATATGATTAAAATAAAACGCAAGAACTGTGCCCTCCTGTGCATTTCCGACTATTTCTCCTGTGGTCGGAACAAATAACCGAAAATGTCCTTTCAATGTTACATCGCCTTTATTTGCAGGAATATGCTGACCTTTGACATAAGGTTGCCAGTCACCGTCAGCAACTTTGTACTCACCCTGAAATTCTGCGGAAAGATACATGGCATTCATTGCCTGACTTCCATAATTTCTTCCAGTATATACAAAGAAACAAAGAACAATGGCAAGTAAAGAGATACATATACCAATAAATATTTTTTTATTTGTGTTTTGTTTAATAGATTTCATATATTTCATTCTCCACAAACAGTTTCTATGTATATTTTATCAGATTTTCTTCGTTTTTTCAATAAATCTATGAAGAATCACCGCAATTTCTGCTCTTGTTGCATTATCTTCTGGATTTACCGTACTAATTGTTTTTCCGTTGATAATACCCGCACCGGTGACATACTGCATAGCAGAGATTGCATATTCAGATATATCAAAAGCATCATCATAGGAAAGTATATTGGTTTCTTCTCCCACGCTTACATCATATCCCTTAAACTGTGCATACAGGTACAAAACAGACGCAAGCTGCTGACGGCTTATCGCTGATTCAGGGTTGAAATCACTGTCATTTTCATAAATCAGTTTGTTATCTTCCGCCCATTTAACTGCTGCAGCATACCAAGGTGCACCTTCTTCAAATTCATATTCAGGCTTTGTTTCTTCCATATTGTACAAAATCTGAAGAAGCTCTGCCCAAGTTATATTTTTTGAAGGGTTGAAGAATTTGTTTTCATCGCCCTGCATGATTTTGTTTTTAAGACAATATGCTACACCGTCATGATACCAGTCGTACTCAGGCAAAGCATTTTCGCTAATATCGAAGTATGGAACAAGTGCAACGGTAAGTTCATCAAACCAAGTATTGCCGTTAGCTCTTTTTACATCGAGTGTATTTACAATCGTGGAACGGATACGCTGGCGAACCGATGGATTTTCAGGCTGCATAATCGTTCCTACGCTACTTATCACATAATACTTTCCGTTTTGACTGCCAAGATACATCATTTCATGACCACTGAAATAAAGAATTGTTCCAAAAGGAAGTGCTTCAAAGAATTTAATTTTTTCTTCTTTGGACATATACTGCATATCTACCTTTGCCATAGGCATTGATGATTGCCATGTGGTATTTCGTGCAAGCTCCATACCAAAGCATTTATACACATTTCTCATATATCCTGAGCAATCATCGGAATTAAGGCTTCCGCCCCAACCGTAAGTGTTGCCGAGAGCAGAGAACACAAACTTTGATATATTCTCTTTTGTAAGTGGCATATATCCTGCATACACTTTTTTATGTTCTGAAATAAGTGTTAATTTTTTTGAGTATGTACCATCATCATTTCTTACAGGCACCCATACTGCATAATTGTTATATGCCGCACG
>JAZORN010000085.1:0-8432 GCA_045656645.1 Clostridia bacterium
TCAATGATAAAAGTCTTAGGAATTTGCATTTTGAGAATTGCATTGCAAGCAATACGCTCAATAGAGGTTTCGATGACATCTGCGACAAAAACACCTGTATGCTTGCCATCAATTGTGATTTGGTCACAATTTTCAAATACAAAAGTGATTTCTTTTAACTTCATGGGTTTTCCTTTCAGGAATGATTTAGAAAGAATTGATGTGGTGCGCCTTCAGGGACTCGAACCCGGGACACCCTGATTAAGAGTCAGGTGCTCTACCAACTGAGCTAATGGCACATATATGGAGCTGCCCAGCAGATTCGAACTGCCGACCTCTTCCTTACCAAGGAAGTGCTCTGCCTGCTGAGCTAGGGCAGCAAATTGGCGACCCGGAAGGGGCTCGAACCCTCGACCTCCAGCGTGACAGGCTGGCGTTCTAACCAACTGAACTACCGGGCCGGATAAGAAGTCACGTCAGATTTCGAAGTGCAACCTATGCACAATTGTCATCCGCTGACTTGATATATTATAGTGGGTTTTGAGCTGTTTGTCAAGGGGTATTTTGAAAAAAATTGCAAAAAGAATAAAAAACTTGCTTTAAATAATGAAGTGAGTACTTTATTTTGATTGACAAACACTGTTATATGGGGTAAAATATGTTTATTAAGGATAAAGGGAGGCAACCTTTGATGAGAAATCAGGATAAAACAATGGAGAAGATTGTTGCACTTTGTAAAGGACGTGGATATGTCTATGCAGGAAGTGAAATATACGGCGGTCTTTCAAATACATGGGATTATGGCCCGCTCGGTGTTGAGTATAAAAACAACGTAAAGCGTGCATGGTGGAAGAAGTTTGTTACAGAAAGCCCCTACAATGTAGGTCTTGACTGTGCAATTCTTATGAATCCGCAGGTTTGGGTGGCAAGCGGTCACGTTGGCGGATTTTCTGACCCGCTGATGGACTGTAAGGAGTGTAAGGCGAGACACCGTGCAGACAAGCTGATTGAAGATTTCTGCCACGAAAAGGGCGAGGATATCGTTGTTGACGGATGGAGCAATGAAGAGATGCTCAATTACATCCACGAAAATAACATCAACTGCCCTGAGTGCGGTAAGCATAATTTTACCGATATACGTAAGTTTAACCTTATGTTTAAGACTTTCCAGGGTGTTACTGAAGATGCGAAGGCTGAAATATACCTTCGTCCCGAGACAGCACAGGGTATTTTTGTAAACTTTAAAAATGTTGCACGTACAAGCCGTAAAAAAGTACCTTTTGGTATTGCACAGGTAGGTAAGTCATTCCGTAACGAGATTACACCCGGTAACTTCATTTTCCGTACAAGAGAGTTTGAACAGATGGAGCTTGAGTTCTTCTGTAAGCCGGGAACAGACCTTGAATGGTTTAAGTACTGGAAAGATTATTGCAGAGATTTCCTCCTTTCTCTTGGTATGAAAGAGGAGAATATCCGACTTCGTGACCATAGCCCGGAGGAGCTTAGCCATTATTCAAATGCAACAACAGATATTGAATTTATGTTCCCGTTTGGTTGGGGCGAGCTTTGGGGTATTGCAGACAGAACTGATTTTGACCTCACACAGCACCAGAACCACAGCGGAGAGAGTATGGAATACATTGACCAGATTACAAATGAGCGTTACGTTCCTTATGTTGTAGAGCCGTCACTCGGTGCTGACCGTGTTGCGCTGGCATTCCTTTGCGAAGCATATGACGAAGAGGAAGTGGGCGAGGGAGATACACGTGTTGTATTAAGACTTCACCCTGCACTTGCTCCCGTTAAGGCTGCAATTCTTCCCCTTTCAAAGAAGCTTGGCGATAAGGCTGACGAAGTATACCAGAAGCTTATCAAGAAGTATAACTGTGAGTATGACGATGCAGGCTCTATCGGTAAGCGTTACCGCCGTCAGGACGAAATCGGCACACCTGTTTGTATTACAATTGACTTTGAAACACTTGAGGATGAAGCTGTAACAGTTCGTGACCGTGACACTATGGAGCAGAAGAGAATTAAGATAGATGAGCTTGACAGCTTCATGGCAAATCTTCTTGAGTGGTAAAAGAATATGAGAAATCCGCGTGAAATTGTATACGACAGATTTATAAAACCTTTTGTGGGAAAAAATTCCTGCAATATAGGTGTAGAACTGGAATTTCCGCTGATAAATGATAATGGGGGCGACGTAGATACACAGTATGTCGCCTCCATTATGGATTTTATTGAGGGAAAGGGCTTTTCCTGCGTGCTGTATGGGGTAAACGGGGAAAAGCTTTTTATGGAAAATTCTGCGGGGGATTGTCTCAGCTTTGACAATTCATACAATAATTTTGAGTTTTCAATGATGCACGGCGATAATCTGTGCGAAATAAAGGCACGTTTTGACGAGTATTATGATATGGTGCAGGACTTTCTTGGTAAGAAAAACCATCGTCTGTGCGGTGTGGGTACAAATCCTAACTTCAAAAATATCAGTGTAAATCATACGCCGTTTTCTACCTATAATATGGTGCAGGAATATTTGCACAAATTTCCCGGAAAGCATAATTATAATGATTTTCCTGCGTTTATGTCTTCTGTGCAGACACATCTTGACATTGACGAAAAACGTCTTCCTGAAGTTTACACACTTTTTTGCAGAATGGATTTTGTAAGGGCACTTATTTTTGGAAACTCGCCTGATTTTGAGGGGAAAGGATGGAGAATTTTCAGAGATTATCTGTGGGAAAACAGTGGCTTTGGAAACAGCCCTGAAATAACGGGAAAGGTTGACCGTGAATTTTATTCGTGTGATGATATTATTGATTTCTTCCTTGAAAAAGGATTGTTTAACCGTATCAGAAACGGAAAATACGAAGTTTTTGAGCCTGTAAAAATCAAGGATTATTTTGCAAATGACATCTACGGTGCTAAGGAAGAGGATATTGAGTGTTATCTGTCATTTCGTAATGTAGAGATTACGTCAAGGGGCACTCTTGAGGTGCGCAGCGATTGTACACAAAGAGAAGGTAGGTTTTTTATGCCGCCTGCGTTTAACTTAGGAATACTGAGTAATTATGAAAAGGCTAATAAAATACTTGATAGCTTCCTTGGTGAAAACTCAATAAATAAAAAACCCTCCGAGCTGCGAAGACTTGCAGCCGAAGGGAAGGATGAAGAGATTGCGCCAAAGGATGTTTTGGATGCACTTTGCCGTAACATGACAGATATTGCGACAGAAGGCCTCAAAAAGCGTGGTAAAGGCGAAGAAAAAATATTAAAAATCGTGTAACTTATAAATATCGGCTCGGCACGAGCCGATATTTATTTTTATGCCGCCAAGACCGCTGTCCGTGAGAAGAGATGTAAAAACCTTTCCGTCAATAAATATTTCTATTGCGTCCCTGCGTGAAAAAATGTGAATTGATGTCGGGTTTTCTACATTAAATGAACGCTTTTTTTCTTTAAATGTGACTGTAAAGATGATGCCGTCACACTCAATTAAAACATTATCACGAAGGTGGAATGAAAAGATGTCTTGATGAAAGTTAATAATAGCCTCAAAAACAACACCGAATGTATCTGCCTTTTCCCCTTCGTAAAGTGTTACAAGACGTCGATATTCTCTTTTTTCATTAAGAAACGGGGCAGGCGATTGTATAAGTGCAGCGCCCTGTGCGTGCAGAAGCCTTGGTACGCATACTAAATCACCGCAAAAGGCGCTTTCTGCACTGCAGATTTGTCCTGACAGGAAAACCTCTTTACCGTCAGATAAAAGACGTGGTGAGAAAAAATCATACCCCAGGTCAAGCGGAGTAAGCTCTCTTAAAGCGTTTTCGGGAAGAAGTGACCATCCGCTTGAATAAGGGGCAAAGCGCTGAAAGGCAAAACCCGAGGTAGGGCAAAAAAGCAGAAATCTTTTTGTGTCAAGCTCAATACAGCTTATAGTTTGCGGTATTTGCGCAAAATCATTGCCAAAAGACATATAATTCACTCCAAAAAAAGAATAACGTGTTTGTATACACGTTATTCTTTCCTGTATATTAAAATTTAGTCAGATGTTTAACCGTTCTCGGAACACTGTCTGCAACATTTTTGTCAGGCTTACCTGTATTTCTGTAATCAAAGGAGAGTGTGAAGTTGTGCAAATCATCATAAAGTGCATCAAGAGCATTTTTTTGCTGATTTATAAGCATTTGCGTAAATTCTTCACTTTTCTTTGCATTAAGCTCTTTTTTGCAGACGGAGATGACAAGAGCCATATGTTCAGGGCAAAGGGCAGCAGATTTTTCGAATTTACTGCGAAAATCACTCTCTTTATCCCAAAGATATGCAAGGTTTCCTGCCGCATCAGCCATTTGGGCAGAAAGCTTGTCACAAAGTGCACAGCTATGCACGCAATTATATAAATCACTGCTCATCGTAGTGGTATCAATTCCTTTTGAAAAAAGACTGGTTTTTTTCTTTACATCAAGCTTTTGGGAAAGTGCCTTAACGTGAGTTTCAAGAATAAGGGCAAGGCCAAGACGGTGATTTCCCTCCAGAAGCATATTAAGATGCCTGCGACAAAAACCTTTATCATTGGTCAACTGACGGTTGTCAGGCTCCATAAGAGACGGCCCGAGAAAATATGTAACACCGTCCTGCTCCAGCTTTTTTTCAATTGTACATAATATGCATCCGCACCCCTCATTAAGTGCATCGGTAAGCGGTATGCTGTAAATTCGTTCTTTCATAATATTACACTCCGTTTCTGATACAATTTTATCATATATATGTCCATATTACAACAAAAAAAGATGGTACAGGCACAATTTTGCCAAAAAGCGAATATAACTGTATTATGATTTATTCGGAGGTGTTTTCCTTGCTGTGGAAATTTTTTAGAAAACGCACCCTGGCAGGTTCTGTATGGCTACTTCAAAGCGGAAGCTTTCCTGAGCCGCTTACAGAGAGCCAGGAGGCATACTATCTGGAAAGAATGAAAAACGGTGATGAAGATGCGAGGAACATTTTAATTGAAAGAAACCTCAGGCTTGTAGCGCACATAGTAAAAAAATACGCTGCCGCAGGCGACAATGACGATTTGATTTCAATAGGAACAATTGGTCTTATAAAAGGAATTTCTTCATTTAATACTGATAAAAAAACAAAGCTTGCTACATATGTTGCACGGTGTATTGATAATGAAATACTAATGTCACTAAGGCACGACAAGAAGTTCAGTAATCAGGTGTCGCTTAGTGAGCCTATTGGATTTGATGGCGATGGGAACGAGGTTTCGCTGATGGATGTACTGCCGTGCGATAATGAGGATATATGCGAAAAGATGGACCGTGACAATATGGTAGCACGGCTCTACAAAAAAATAAAAACCTCCCTTGCAGAGAGAGAAAGGGAAATTATAAAGCTGCGCTACGGTCTATGCGGGTGCGAGCCTCTTACGCAGAGGGAGGTTGCAATGGCTCTTGGAATAAGCCGAAGCTATGTGTCGAGAATTGAGAAAAAAGCGCTCAGTAAATTATTTGAATAATTTTTTGAAATATTTTTGAACCTTTCCTTTTTATGTGACGTATAATAGGCGAAGAGATAAAAAAGTCCCGATTAAATTCGGATGAAAGAAAGGAAAGATACAATATGAAAAAATTTCTCGGATTAACAGTTGCAGGTGCAGTTGCACTTTCAGCACTTGTTGCAATGGCGCAGAGCGACAATAAGGTTATCGTAAACGGAAACGAAATCGCTGCTGATTACATAGTTAATGAAGCAGGCGATAAGATGATACCCTTAAGAGGCGTTTGTGAGGAGCTTGGGTTTGAGGTTAACTGGATTGAGGAGTCAAGAGCAATTGAAATTGTAAAGATGCCTATTTTCATTACCTGCTCACCTGATTTTGACGGATATGCGTTCTCAAGAATGGCACATCAGCCCCTTGGTACTGCACCGATACTTGTTGACGGAACAACATACGTTCCGGTAGGGTTTGTAAGTGATATCCTTGGCGGAACGATTGATACTTCAAATGATATATCAATCACATACGGTCAGGAAAAGGAAGAGGAAGAGGCTACCCCTGAAGCATTGGCACCCACTGCAAGCGTTTACGCAACCCAGATTGGCGAAAACAGCCTTACAGTAATGGACTTTGTTTACGGTGAGGTTATCGTAAATGTTACAGAGGACACAAAGATAACAGACAGCGAGGGTAAGGAAATTAAGCTTTCTGATATTGACAGTTCAATGCAGCTTAATGTTACCTACGGTGAAACAATGACAATGTCACTTCCCCCGATGACTACTGCATCAAAGATTGAGGTTATAGGCGAAATCGCAAAGGTTATTAAGGAAGGCACAGTAAGCGAGATTATCGCAGAAGAAGGCGTCGTTACACAGATTATCCTCGGAGAAAATGAGGTTGCACTTAACGTAGCAGACGAAACAATTATAAAGGATGCTGAAGGAAACGCAAAAACCCTTGCAGATATTAAAGAGGGCACAGCATTAAGAGCACGCACAAACGGAATGGCTACAATGAGCATTCCTGCACAGATGCCTACAATTGAAATTGTAATTTTTGAATAAATAGTTAGTGGCTTGGGAATTTCCAAGCCGCGTTTTTTTAAAACATTGCCTGAGAGCACAATTCTTCTTCTATTCTTAAAAGTCTGTTATATTTTGCACAGCGGTCGGAACGGGTGGGAGCACCTGTTTTTATCTGCCCGCAACCAAAGGCAACTGCTAAATCGGCAATGGTTGAATCCTCGGTTTCGCCCGAACGGTGCGACATAATGGTTGTGTAGGAATGTTTTTTTGCAATTTCAATAGCTCTTGCAGTTTCGCTTAAGGTTCCTATCTGATTAAATTTAATAAGCACAGAATTTGCCACATTTTGCTCTATACCCATTTCAATTCTTTTTGGGTTTGTAACAAAAAGGTCGTCGCCCACAAGCTGCACCTTATCTCCAAGAGCTTTGGTAAGCTTTTGCCAGCCCTCCCAGTCGTTTTCACCAACACCGTCTTCAATAGATATTATGGGGTATTTGCGGCAAAGGTCTGCCCAGTAGTTTATAAGTTCGTCGGCAGTAAATTTAAGCTTTGCCTTTGGAAGAACATATCCGCTGTCTGTTACCCATTCCGATGCGGCGGCGTCTATTGCAATTTTAAAATCCGTGTGGGTGTTGTAACCCGCTTTCACTATTGCCTGGCAAATAAGCGAAAGTGCGTCTTCGTCTTTTTCAAGAAAAGGTGCAAAGCCCCCTTCATCACCAACGGCTGTTGCCAGATTTTTTTCTTTTAATATGTTTTTAAGGCAGTAATATACTTCACTGCACATTCTTAAGCCTTCTTTAAAGCTCGGTGCCCCAACGGGCATAATCATAAATTCCTGAATATCAACATTATTATCGGCATGAGCACCGCCGTTTAAAATGTTCATCATGGGCACAGGCAAAATATTTGCACACGCCCCGCCAACATAGTTAAAAAGGCTAAGCCCAAGGGCATTTGCTGCCGCCTTTGCACAAGCAAGAGAAACAGCCAGAATAGCATTTGCACCAAGCTTTCCTTTGTTTTCGGTTCCGTCTAATTCGCAAAGATATTTATCTATTGAAAGCTGGTCTAAAACATTAAGCCCCACAAGCTCATCGGCAATAATGTCGTTTATGTTTTTAACTGCATTTAAAACTCCCTTGCCGCCGTAGCGTTCTTTGTCGCCGTCTCTTAATTCTATTGCTTCATGCTCGCCCGTTGATGCACCCGAGGGCACAGCGGCTCTGCCTATAAAGCCTCCGTCGCATATAACCTCTGCTTCAACTGTGGGAACACCTCTGGAATCGAGAATTTCTCTGGCGTAGACATCAGTGATTTCAATGTGTTGCTTCATAAATTAAACCTCCTGTAAAAATAAAAAATAGGATTTCTACAAACCCTATTTTTACCATTAAGTATTTAATTTATAAGTAGTTCTGAAAGATTTATTTTTTTTATTTCAAAATCGTCTTCCTTTTCTTCTGTGCAAAAGGCAAAGAAAAAATCATCTTCCTCAAATTCTTTAAAAAACCCGCCCGAAAAATCTTCTTTCAAAACACCGTCTTTAAAGGGCAGAGAAAGCTTTTTTATTCCAAAAATTCCATCGCCCGTCATTTTAACAAAGGCTTCTTTAAGTGCCCATACCCTTGCAAATCTTTTTTCCTTTTCTTTGGAAGAAGCTCCGCTTTCAACATAGTCATTTTCTGCAGAAGAAAAATATTTTTTGCATATTTTTTCATTAAGTCCGCAAAGCTTTTGAACATCGGCGCCAATTTCGCTTGTGGAAACAGCACAAAGGGCAATATTTTCCGAGTGAGACAAAGAAAAGTGCAGGGAGCTCTCATTTTTAAAATACGGCTTTCGTTCTTTAGGTGTGGGAATTTTTTTTTAAAAATAATATTGAATAAATTCGGTAACGTATATTT
>JAZORN010000086.1:0-4231 GCA_045656645.1 Clostridia bacterium
TCGGTGAGAGAGGAAACGACCTTTGCCCCGGGATCTGCATCCTGCATGATCTTGACGAAACGTGCAACAGCAGTAGTTGTCATTTCGGGGTCGAGGCACTTCTCGTAACGCTGGGAAGCATCGGTTCTGTGAGCGAGACGAACGGTGGTCTTACGAACAGAGACTGCGTCGAAGGTTGCACACTCGAGGGTGAGCTTGGTGGTGTCCTCAACGATCTCGGAGTCAAGTCCGCCCATAACGCCCGCGATGCAAACGGGAATGTCGCCGTTGCAGATCATGAGCATATCCTCGTCGATGTTACGCTCAACGCCGTCGAGGGTCTTGAAGGAGAACTTATGATCATATCTCTTAATGCGGAGCTTTTCAACCTTGCGCGAGTCGAATGCGTGCATGGGCTGTCCCATCTCGAGCATGATGTAGTTGGTGATATCGGTCAGGAAGTTGATCGAGCGCATACCGCAGTAGTAGAGGCGGATACGCATATTTACGGGGCTTACACTTTCCTTTATATCAGAAACCTCAAGGCAGGAATATCTGTAAACGAGGTCCTCCCTTGTAACCTTAACGGGGATTTTTTTGTCACCGTTATACACAGGCTCCGTAAGTTCAAGCGGCCTAAGTTCCTTTTTTGTAAGTGCCGCAAACTCACGTGCTATACCGTAATGGCCCCAGAGGTCAGGACGGTTTGTAAGTGATTTATTGTCAACCTCAAAAACAATATCGTCAATATCAAAGATTTCTTTAAGGTCAGTACCGTTTTTAAGCGACGGGTCAAGAACCATAATACCGCTGTTTTCGTCACTGATGCCAAGCTCCGCCTCGCTGCAGCACATACCCTCTGACATAAAGCCTGCAACCTCACGCTTTGCAATCTCAAGTCCGGGAACACTTCCCCCCACCTTTGCAAAAGCAACCTTAAGACCAAGCGCCGCATTGGGTGCACCGCACACGCAGTCATATATTCTGTCGCCACCGTCTACTTTTAAAATATGAAGCTTTTTGGAATTGGGATGTGCCTCAAAAGAAACGATTTCACCAACAACAACATCCTTAACTCCCTTACCTTTAATATAAATATCCTCAACCTCTGCAGTAGAAAGGGTAAACTTCATTATAAGCTTCTCTATATCCTCACCTGAAAGGTCAACGTATTCTTTAATCCAATTCATTGAAACAAGCATTTTCGTCTCCCCCTTTACTCATTCTTAAACTGCGAAAGCGACTTAAGACTTCCGCTGTTAAACATTCTTATATCCTTAACACCGTACTTCATCATAGCAAGTCTTGTAAGGCCAAGACCGAATGCAAAGCCCGTATATTCCTCGGGATCAATTCCGCCGTGGCGAAGTACATTGGGATGAATCATACCGCAGGGACAAAGCTCGAGCCAGCCTGAATTTTTGCAGGAGGGACATCCGTCACCGCCACAGATAAGGCATTTTATATCAAGCTCAAATCCCGGCTCCACAAACGGGAAAAATCCGGGGCGAAGACGTACCGTTACATCCTTCTGGAAAACCTCTGAAAGCATTGTCTTCATAAAATAGATAAGGTTTGATATTGATATATCCTTATCAATCATAATACCCTCCATCTGGAAGAAGGTATTTTCGTGGCTTGCATCAGTAGATTCATTACGGAAGCATCTGCCCGGGAAAATTGCACGAAGCGGTGCACCGTACTTTTTCATAATGGCATTCTGTGCCGCTGATGTATGTGTTTTAAGAAGCTGATTCTCAGTGCTCAGATAATACGTATCCTGCATATCACGTGCGGGATGATGCTTAGGAATGTTGAGTGCCTCAAAGCAGTGGTAGTCATCAACAATCTCCGAATAATCCTCAATAGAAAAGCCCATACTTGCAAAAATGCGTTCAAGGTCACGTGACACAAGTGTAATCGGGTGATATGAGCCTGTCTGTATATCGTATGGAAGCGACTCATCGTACTGCTCTGCACTGTCGATAATTTTCTGCTGTTCTTCCTTTATAAGTGCATCCTTTTTTTCGGAAATTGTCTGCTCAATCTCCTGCTTCAGCACATTTACAACACGACCAAATTCCTTTTTTTCTTCATTTGGAACATTTTTAAGCTCACCCATAAGTGCGGCAATATGTCCCTTTTTACCCAAAAACTCAACCCTTAACTCCTCAACATTATCAGAAGTTGCAACCGAGCTGATTTTTGCGTCAAACAGATTTTTAATTTCAGTTACCTTACTGTTCACAGTAAAACCTCCTTGAATTTATGTAACAAAATTTCTTAAGCAAATAAAAATACCCTCATCCACAAAGGGACGAGAGTTCTCGCGGTACCACCCTTATTCAAGGCAAAGCTGCCCTGCACTTTTACCGCTTTATCGCAGCGTCACGTTCTGCTTATCGCCACCATAGCTTTTCGCAGAAAGCTCCTGCGCTGAAATTCAGAAAAATCCTTTGCGGAGATGCTCTCAGCCTACGGCAACCCCTCTCTTTGTCAAAGTTTTCATTTTTCCTACTTACACGCATTCATCGCCATTAAGCATAGGAGAGCCCATCCCCATATGCCTTAAACTTGTTAAATTTGCTATGCTTTCAATTTGTCGGTTTTGTAGGGCGCCAGCCCAACTTCACCCTTCGCATTAAAATCATAGCAAATTTTCCTGCGTTTAAGGTCGAAGAGTTTAAAAACAAGAAATTTTGCTATAAGGCAAAGAAAATTCAAAAATAATACTGACGTATATTTGCAGAATTTTCTGCAGTATTATACTAAATTTCTATTTTTAAACCATATTGGGATGGGTTCTCCTATGCTTATCGCTATAATAACATAAAGCGGGAGGCTTTGTCAATCTTCAAAAAAGACTTTTTGAAAAATTTTCAAAAAAGTTGTTGACAATTAAAAACTCATCTGCTATAATAATCTACGTTGTCAAGCGATTGACATTCCGATATGCGAGAGTGGCGGAATCGGCAGACGCGCACGTTTAAGGTGCGTGTGGGAGACCATACGGGTTCAAGTCCCGTCTCTCGCACCATAAAAGTAGAACCATCAACTTTAGTTGGTGGTTCTACTTTTTTATTTGCAAATGATATGGGACTTGAACCCCACCCGAAAAGATAGCAGCGCAAGCGAAATCTTTTCGGAGAGGAAGAATGCACTTTGCGTGCGTAGTTATGCGTAGCATCACGGAGCAAAGCCATGGTGCATTCTGACGATGTCCCGTCTCTCGCACCTAAGAATTAACGCTGACTCAAGCCTAATATCAAGTCAAAAAAGCACATCCACATTCTACTCACCCTCTCTCACTCGTTGACAACCTTTGTTTTTAGGTGTATAATTATATTAAGAAGAGATACTAACCATTAAAGGAGTTGAAGCAGATGCTTACCATACCTCAAATCACACAAGCAGTTCAGGCTGTAGCAGCAGAATTTAATATAAAACGTGTTTCTCTCTTTGGCTCGTATGCAGAGGAACGCAGCACAGCGCAAAGTGATGTTGATTTGCTTGTAGAGTTCTTTCTGCCTGCGGTATCACTTTTTACCCTTGCGGATATTAAATATCGCCTTGAAGAATTACTGAGCGTTGATGTGGATATCATACATGCTCCGCTTCCTCACAATTCTTTAATAAAGCCCGAAAAGGTGGTGGAAATTTATGCAGCATAGAGATAAAACAATTTTAACAAAAGTTATCAGCGAGATTGATGTAGCTCTCAGTATGATAACAGATAAAGGCTTCGACGCATTCGACAGCGATGAGATTTTAAAACGTGCAATGTGTATGACGGTTATAAATATAGGCGAGCTTGTAAAAGCTCTGTCAGAGGACTTGCGCCTTGAACATAAAGAAATACCATGGAAAAGCATTGCAGGTTTTCGTGATATAGCAGCACACAAATATCAAACCTTTCATATGCAGGACGTTTATCACACTGTAACCATTGACTTTGTAGAATTAAAAAACAGTATAAATAAAATTCTTGCACAATAATGGAAATCTCTTGTGTTCTTTAACTTTAGGCTAACGGAGTGAACATTTGAGAACGGAGTTTTACAATGAAAAAGTTATTTACATTAGTGTGTTCCCAAAAGATTATGAGCAAACCCTGTTATGATACAATTGATGGGTGACAAATAAAAAAGAAAATAGACTCCAAATATGATATAATGTTTAACGACCAAGAAAAACATATGTCAAAGGAGCTATTTTCTTATGAGTATTTTAACATCAGAAGCACGATTTCGTC
>JAZORN010000087.1:0-9723 GCA_045656645.1 Clostridia bacterium
TTGCTTACGCCTTGAAAACATTATATCATAGGTATTTTGTCAAGGTAAGACTGCATAGCAGTTCCACCTTGACAAGGGTAGTTTGGAGTAACACTTTTTATTTTTTAAGAAAAGTGTCACCCATCATTGACAATTGTACACAATTTTTTTTAAAATCATCCAAATAGCTCTTGACATTTCGTCTCCTTTTGCATATAATATAACGGTAGCAGATATAGGGGTATGATGTAATGGTAACATGCCGGTCTCCAAAACCGTTCTTGAGGGTTCGAGTCCTTCTACCCCTGCCACGGAAAAAGGCGTAGTTTTTTAGGAACTACGCCTTTTTCTTTTGGTTTTCAGCAGATTTCAATTTCGCATCTATTTGTATCTATTTAGATTGTGTTATGTTAGTTTCGCCGTCACCGACGACGTCACGAAGCAGATTTGATTTTATTTATATATTATATTAATGAAAGACTAAAGCTTGTTAATTTGCTTTAGTCTTATTTTATTTTTGGGAGGTTACTTATGATTACAGAAAAAGTTGCATTAAGGTCATCCTTGCAATACAGTGATGACAAAACGAAAAGGTATGTTTTGTCGGTCGAGTGGGACAAGGACAAAAAGAAGGCTTGCGTTATTATGCTTTCATCAGGTCAAGCAAATGGCATTGTATTTGACAGAAGCACAACACATTGTATTGAAAATTTAATTGAACTTGATTATGGTAGTGTAGATATTGTCAATCTCTTTCCAACTATCGGCAATGGAAAATCTATTATTGATGACGAGATTGACGAAGATAACCTAAAGTCCATTAAAAAATCGGCAAGCATTGCAGAAATCATAATTTTTGCGGCGGGAACTGGCAAGGCAAATGACAAAAGAGTGCAAAAATGCCAATCAACAGTATTAAATGAATTGTCAGAATATAATGAAAAGATGTTTTGTATAGCGGATGCGGATGATAGAAAATTCTATCATCCTTTATGCCCTAAGGTAAAAGAATGGAAACTATTACGATTTTCAGCAGATGAATTAAATATGAAGGAGTAATGTGCAGATGATTAAAATAGGTACTAAAAAAGAGTTATGCAAAATAAACCATTTGCCTAAAAAAGTCATAGATAGCATCTATGGTGATGTATCAGCGTTGGATTATTTTTACGGCAAGGACAGAAATATTGATAACGATATGGGCGGCTTTATTATTGTATGCGAAGCTGATGAAGAATTAAACATCAAAAATTTCACAGAAGATTTAAATAATGCTGAATACATACAAACAGTTTTCCCTTACCTCAAAGCTCTTTATATTGCAGGAACTGAGCGAAATATCGTTGTTTACAGAAGGATAAAAATAAATGGACAAATATAAGGACAATGGGATTTTACTTAAGAAATCAGATTTGTTAAAATATCCCTCAGAGGTGATGAATGTGGACAAGCAACTGTTTAATTCAGTCTATAAGGACATAGCAGAAGCCTTTGGGGTAGATGTTGCAATTCAGTTTTATCAGATGTATAAAGGTATGCAGATTTCTTTTCCTACAAGGCTTTTTAATCCCGATTATGTTCGTACTCAAATACCTATTGAATATGACGGGACTAATATTAAGCAGTTGGCTAAAAAGTATGGGTACAGCGAAAAAACAATTAGACGAATGATTAAAGAAAATTTGTGAGGTGTAGAAATGAGTTTTGAATCAATAATAAACGGGATTGGAGATTTTTTAAAAGACTCTGCAAGAGATTATGAAAGAAAGGCAATGGATTTTTTAAGAAAGAAAAGCAATCAAGAAATATTAGCATTGTATAGAAAAATGGATAGAAGTAACGCCAATTATCAATATGTAGTCAGAGAGGCACAACGACGTCATTTAATTTAAGAGGTGATTGAATATGATAAAGGCAAAAAGAATTGAATATATGTGTTCGTATTGTGGAAAAAAGATTATGTGCCCATCAACATATGGAAGACCACAACCAGGTGAGTGTTCCAGAAAAACTAGACTTCCAAATGGCAAAATGCGACCTCATACATGGGTTATTAGTAGAAAGTTAGACTAATGTTGAAGAAACATTAACGAGATAATTTAAAAAGCATTGTTAAGCAGAATAGTTCTGTTTGCAATGCTTTTTATTTATGCAAAGGAGTTGATAAAATGCAATATACATTATTGGGTTTTGGGTTAACACTCGCAATATTACTTACTGTCGAATCACTTAACACAGAGAGGATGTGAAAAAAATGATGTTTTTAGTTGGCTCAACAGCTTCGGCATTTTTAACCGCTTTTGGCGAGGGTGCAATGCTTGCCGCTTCAGTTTATGTCGTAAGCAGGGGTGTAGGGGGAAGATAGTTAACTATCTTCTCCGTCATTTTTTCTTACATATTTTTTTATGTATTCCCTGATTTCTTTTGCGTTCTTGTCTGATTTACAAATTATAACAACCGAGCCGTATGCAGGAATTGTTGAATGTAATTTTGTATGAAACTTTTCGTATATTAATTTACAAATAATGCTTTCAGTTCCTATATCGCATTTTGCTACAAATAAATTGAAATCACTATGAACAAGGCTGATGTAATTGCAATGATTAAATAATAATTGTTGCGTTTCAGCTTCACGAGCTATTATTTCGGGTTGATATTTATATACCCCTTCGACCTTCTTAATATGAAATTTGCTTAAGCTCCGTGAAATCGTTCCTTGTGTAAAAAGTTGTCCGTACTCTTTTTTATATCTTTCGGCAAATTCTGTGTGGTTAGAAATATCATATTTTTGTATTAGGTCAATACATTTTTGACATTCTATTTTGGGATTTGACATAAAAAACACTCCTTTTTCGTAAAAAAATTTTTAAATTTTTTGAAAAATATTGCACAAATGTTCAAAATTAATTTGCTGTACAGCAAAATTTCTATTAAATATTTTTCCAATAGGCAATAAATGCTACAAATTTATAATAGCATAATTAATGAATAATGTCAAGCGTAAAACGAATAATATTCTTCGTCAAAACGCCGAAAGTCAATCATACAGGGAAAATCTAAAAGTATTGACAATTTGAATAAATGGTGATATTATTCAAGTGTAACGTTACAAAAAATTTTGAAAGGAGGTAGTTATATGTATCTAGAACCTAAATCATTAAAAATATTGGTTAATCAATCTAGAAGGAAATTTCGAACAGATATAATTTACAGTATCGGCATAGCATATGTAAACATATGTCTAGTTACAAATACTCTTCAAGTAATTTATA
The DNA here is from genome assembly GCA_045656645.1 of Clostridia bacterium. Taxonomy (GTDB): domain Bacteria; phylum Bacillota; class Clostridia; order UMGS1883; family UMGS1883; genus UMGS1883. The sequence goes on from JAZORN010000087.1 coordinate 3,252, forward strand.
CAATAAGCAATGCCGAGCATAATATAGATAACTACATTTTAGTAAATTATCCAGTTGATAGTCCCGCGTTTTATAAATTTCTGAATACGATATACCCAATTCAAGAAAATGAAATTATTGAATTGAATTTTGACGAAATAACATATTTTTGCGGATACGGCAAAATCTGCTATATAAATGACCGTGTAGAAATTGACTTTGATTCTCTGGAATATGAAGCAACTCCTGTTAACAGTTTACATTATAAACTGTATGACCCTGAAAATGCTTGATTTTTTTACTTCCTAATTTGATTATCATGCCCTCCTCTTGAAAATCATTTTATGAGGAGGGCAAAATGGAGGAATTTTTATGCTTGATAAGGAAGAAAGAGATAAAATAGCCGAAGAAGTTATTGCTGATATATCAATTGTTGTTGACAAAAATAATTCAGAAGTCTTTTATGGAAATATGTGGATTGATGGTCATGTTGAATACGATAATGTTGATTCGCAAAGATTTAAATCATATTTAAGGTGCAAATACAGAGAGTTATCAGGAGAGTCTTATAGCTATAATTTTTATTATTTAATACAGAGGAAGAAAGACGAAGCACGCTTCAATAATAATGTTGTAGAACCTTATTACAGACTTGCAAGCAACAATAAAACGATTACATATTTTCTTGCTGACATACTTCATCAATATGTACTAATAAATTCAAAAGGTTGGAAACTGAAGAAAAAAAGTAAGTATATTTTTTTAAAAAGAGCTGATATGCAGGAGCAAGTTGTTCCAGTAGCTGGCGGAAATCTTCAAGAACTGCTGTTTCCATTTGTTAATATGGATAGAAACAGTTTCATATTATTTTTGATATACTTAGTACAATGCTTTTTCTACAATAGTAGTCATTTCATTGCAATCATTAGTTCAGGGCAAGGCTCTGGAAAATCTACGTTGACTAAATTAATTCAATTACTGATAGACCCTACGCTTGTTACAAAGGCTTTACTCCCTGCTTCTGTTGATGAATTAAAAAATCATCTCGCAACGAATATGTTGGTAGCATTTGATAATACAAAAAAGCTCAGCGATGACTTTAGTGATATATTATGTGCTGCAACTACCGGAGCAACATTTACAAAAAGAAAATTGTACACCGATATTGAGATGATGGTTTTAAATGTGAGAAACATTATTGTATTAAATGGTATTGATATAGTTCCTAAAAAGACAGACCTTTTAGAGCGTTCATTATTATTTGAACTTGAAAAAATAACCCCTGACAGAAGAATGACGGACAAAAAGTTTTGGTCTAATTTTAAAGAAAGAAGAGCAGAAATTTTAGGTGCAATTTTTGACACTATCTCAAAAGCATTAAAATATGCAAAAACTCTTGACCTTAAAGAAACGCATAGAATGAGTGATGCATATACCGATATGTGTGCAATTGCCTTAGCATTGGGAATTAGCCTTGATGAGTTTGTAAAGATATTTACTGAAAATATAGAAAAGCTTGAACAGACACGTTCAGAAGAAAATTACTTTTGTAATCTTATCAAAGATTATCTTGAGGGAAATTATGCAAAGAAAAAAGGTAAGATTTCTGAACTTTTCAATGCAATTAAGCCTTTGCACGCATTTGATGCCAAGTATTTCCCTAAAAATGCATCGCATTTTTCAAGGAAATTATCTGAAGAAAGAGGTACATTGGAAAAGCTCGGTTATAGCTTTAAAATTGAAAAGAAGAAGGATGCAAGCTATATTGAATTTTTCAAGATTTAAAGAATTATCTTTCTGAAAAATTTGCCGCCACCTGCCATTACTACTTTTGTAAGGTCTGCTGTAGGGAAAGTGGAAATGGTGGTTGGTGGCAATTTCAAAAAAAGTTATTTTTGGAGATGTAAGAGATGAAAAAGCAATTTTACAATGCAAGAGATATTACTAAAATAATGGGGATATGTTATGCGAAGGCATTAGCCTTTATCAAATATTCAGGCATTACATACATTAGACTCAACAGAACATACCTTGTTGAAAAATCGATTTTTGAAAGATTTCTTTCAGAAACTAAAACTATCGAAATCGAATTATAAAACATTTCCCCTATCGCACAATTAATGTGTGATAGGGATTGAAAGGAGTTGGAAATATGCAAGTATCGGGACACATAAGGAAACGAGAGAGAAAAGGTGGTGATGTGAGTTACCAAATCATCATTGAACTTCCTATTGACTCAGAGACAGGAAAACGAAACAGAAAATATAAAACTGTTAAAGGAACTAAAAAGCAAGCTGAAAAGGTTATGCGTGAGATGATGGACGATTTAGAAAATCATACCTATATTGAAGATAATAATATGACAGTTGCAGAATTTATTATACATTGGCTTACTCTCTATTTGAAAGACTTATCCCCTACTACACTAAAAGGTTATGAATACCAGATAAATAACTACATAATCAATCAGGAAATAGGCAAAATCAGGCTTCAGGATTTAACCACATCAGATGTTCAACGTTGGATAAATTCATTGTATGATGAATCGCCGTTAAGCAATAAACCGTTGAGTGCAAAAACAGTTAAGAATGTATATCATAATTTATGTGCCGCTATTGATAAAGCTGTTGTATTGGAACTTGTCAAAAAGAACGTCTGTAAGGCAGTTTCCTTGCCAAAAGTTCAAAAGTACACAGCAGAAGTCTATGACGAGAACGAAATTCAACAGTTATTAAATGCAATCAAAGGGACTGATATGGAATTACCTTTAATGATTGATATTAACCTTGGTTTAAGGCGTGGCGAATTATTAGCTCTTAAATGGAAACATATTGATTTTGAAAAAGGTCTTATTTCAATAGAAGATAATATGGTGGAAGTTGACAGAAGGGTATCCGCAGACAGAATATTAACAAAAGCACCTAAATCTATAAGCGGTCAAAGAGTCATCCCCATATCATCAACATTAAATGATTTTCTTAAAAAGGCTCATACCGACTATCTCTTACGGAAATTAAAAATGGGCAAAGACTTTTTTGACGGTGATTATCTAGTATGTCAGGAAAACGGAAAACCATATAAGCCTAATTCATTTACAGACAAATTTAATAATTTCTTGAAAAAGAATAATTTAAAACACATTAGATTGCACGATTTAAGGCACACAAATGCAACATTGATGTTGACACAAGGCATATCTCCAAAGGTCGCTCAAATGCGTTTAGGACACAGTGATTACAGTACAACTATGAACATATACAGCCACGTTCTGAAATCGGTCGAAACAGAAGCGGCTGAAAAGATTGAAAACGCTATATTCAGTAGTATCGCAAATTGACTTGTCATCAATTAAACTTAATGGTATTTAAGACCAAGCGACTAACCTTGTTTAGTCGCTTGGTTTCTGCCTTTTCAGGCTCTTATTTTAGTTTGTGACGTCGATTTGACGGCAGAAAAACTAGGAGCTAGAATATGACTGAGATTTCTCTTAAAAATAATTGAATATATTGAAGCTATATGGTATAATTATGTAAAAAATATCGAAAAGAGGATTGTTATGCCAGGTGTAAAAAAACGAGCTAATGAGTGCACTATAGAACAATTAAAAGATTATTTGGATGAGAATAAACTAGAAAATAGCTTAAACGAATTTGAGTTTAATGGCAAGATAGAAAAATATATTGTTTTTAAATTTCCCGTAGCAAGAACTTATGAAGAAATCCTTGTAAGCGAAACGGCTTCTATAGATAGCATAATGCAGAGTAATTTTGTAAAATATAGAGGAATAAGCAACTATGAAGCAATTTGGTCAAGTGAATTGAAATGTATTGAGTGCGAAATTCAAGAACCTAAATCAACCATGCCACCTAGCTTCTTAGTAAGAAAACTTTATAGAATATTTAAACCAAGTGAAATATCAGGAAATGGTTTGGGAATGAAAACTCCAAAAGAAATTGTAATATTTGAAGATGATAAAATTAATGTTAGTATAGGTATTTCTAGCAAAGAATTTGCTTTTTTAAGTTTATACAAAGATGGACGAAATGTTGATTTAGATGTGAATACTGGGCGTTATAGAATCACATTGAAAATCAATAATGTGCTTTTAAAAACAGAAGATGAAGCAAGAGAATTATTAGAAAAAATTTCAAATTCGTTACTTTATCAAATCGATGTACGGTATGATTTATCTATTACACTATCACCTAGAAGAATTTCTAGACGAGAAAGAAGACTTGGTATTCCAAGACGAATACAAAAAGAAAATGGTCAAACAACATTATCTTTGGATTATGAATACGATAAAATTCCTATGGCTCTTTATTGGTTTGCACAAAATAGTACTAGTTCCCCTATATTTATGTATTTTGCACTTTATCAGGTTTTAGAATATTATTTTCCAATTTATTCAACAATAGAAATTAAATCTCAAGTACAAAATCTCATAAAAGACCCAAGATTTAATATTAATTCCGATGAAGATATGGTGCGTTTGTTGCATATCATGAGTTCTAATGATAGTACCGTTTTTGGTGATGAGAGAGAACAACTAGACAATGTGCTTCGTCATATAATTACAAGTGAGGATGTAATTAATTATATCGAAGAAAGAAACTATTTAAAAAGTTATTATACAGAAAAAATATCAAACAAACTTTCTGATAAGAAATTGCGACTGACCGATAACATAGCAATACTTTCTGACCTTTCTTCAAGAATCTATGATATAAGGTGTAGGATTGTACACAATAAAGCATCTGAAACTAGCAAAAAAATCTTACCAGTAACAAAAGAAGCTGAGTATTTAAGGTATGAAACAGAATTGCTGAAATTTGTTGCCCAAAAAGCGATAATAGCAAATAGCAAACCGATGTTATTAAATGTGTAATACAAAAAAATAGAAGAACATTTGTTTTTTCTTTTAGTCGACAAAACGTCGGCAATGAAACATCTTGATATGCGGATTTTGTCGATTTTTATGGCTTTGGGCGGTAGTAACTCAGCGTTCTCCAAAACCGTTCTTGAGGGTTCGAGTCCTTCTACCCCTGCCACTCATATCCACGAAAGGATATGCAAAACCACAGTGAATTTTCACTGTGGTTTTTGTTATTTTGATAGTATATATCAAACATTGAGATTTCGTCATTTTTATTGCAAATTCCTTTTGATTGTGCTAAACTAAAATATAACTATTAGTTATATTTTGGTTGGTTTTAAGCAACCTTGTTCAAAGGAAGTGAATGCACATGGCGATATTAAAAGTTGAGTTACCTGTTCGTGTGTTTGAACAACAAAAAGCTAATGATTTATGTTCGCTTTTTTCAGAAGCAAATATATCGTGGTTTTTTGTCAAAAAGAAACTTGTTTTCATGTAATAACTATCGTAGAAGAAAAATACGGTGATTTATACCGTCACCAATTATTAAGAACACGAAAAATGTTAAAACTGTTTCCCAACGATGAAACCTTAAAAGAAGATTTGACAAAATATGAAGAAAAAGCTAAGAACGATAAAATATATGATGTTACTGTAATTTTTGAAGGGGAAATTGCAGCAGAAATAGATATATTTCACAATAGCATTTTACAGTATACTGGACCTATTGACACAAATATGACACATTATGACATATCTAGATTAAAAAAACTAATTGAGAGCTATCCTCTTGATGACTTTTATGAGGAAAAAATCAAAAAGTTTCTTATTTGTATGATAATGGCTTGTGTAATAGCTAAGCCGGGGCTGTATCTTGGTTGTGGTGGAGTAAATTTATGGATTGACGAACAAAAATACATATCGGATACATTTCTCAAATCCCCTTTACATACGGAAGCTTTTTCGCGTCATCAAGAGATTATGCTAACTAGGTTAGACTATAGTAAAGCGTTTTTATGGATAAAGAACTATACAAAATTGCAAGAAGACAGCCAAACTCCACCTGTCCCATTTACGATGTTGACATATTTGTTTAACTGCGATAGCCATGAAAGTCTGCTATATTCGGTAATAGGATTAGAAAACCTTTATTCCGCGAAAAATGGTGGCATAGCATATACATTGCAAAATCGTATCAATTATCTTTTTCCATCAATTACAAAAGAACAAATTAAAAGCATATACTCACAAAGATCTGATTTTGTACACGGTAAAATAAAAATAAGCATGTGTGAGGATTACGACGATACAATCAATGGGTTTTTACAATTTGATGATGCAGCGGTATTGGCTTGTGCACTTTTGCTTGAAACAATGAGAATGCTCGCAGCAAATGACGCGTCAAAAATATCATTCAACGAACACCTCTCTCATAATTTTATTTGAGGGTTGATATATCTAATTGACGAGAAAGTACGAAATATTGGCTTGGAGTACTTAATGACCTGAAAAACCGTGGTGTGCAGGATATCCTGATTTTATGTGCAGACGGTCTTTCCGGTATAAAAGAATCCATAGCTGCAGCATACCCAAATACAGAATATCAGCGTTGTATTG
>JAZORN010000088.1:0-2531 GCA_045656645.1 Clostridia bacterium
AGGATTTCCATAAATGTATTTACATACACCGAAACCTCTTTCATAAACATTGCTTCAATCTTTGGCATGGCGCCAACAATATAGTAGCCTTCTACAAAACGATATGAGCAAAGGTATTCTTTGTCGTAGACCATCGACTCAAAAATTTCGCCTTCTGAGACAGTTTCAGGATCAAATGTTATACCGATTTTCTGAAGTTCTGCTCCTTCAAAATCGCTTCTGTATGTTACAAGATTGAAGTTTTCATCACAGATTGCAACAAATCCGGAGTTGCCCACATGGCGGTTTTTTGATACCTCTTTTACATACTTGTCAATGTCTGCCCGAAACTGTGTGCTATCATATCCCACTTGAATAAATCCACCGTCTGAAAGTGCAATTGCTCCATATTTTCTGAATGTCACATCATCATAAGAGGTAGGTCTGTAATCCTGAATATACTGGGACTCTTCACCCGCTAAAAGTGCAGTTACAAATTCATTTGACTGTTCTCCGCTTGCCATATCATAACCGATATACTCTTCTACATTGGAATCTGCGATAAAGCCTGTTTCATTAATTATGTTGACTTCAATGACATTATATTTTGAAGCAAGCACCCCGAGCATTTCACCGCCCAAGTATTCTTCTTTTATACTTTCAGTCTTTTTCAAAAGATTGTCATTTGACTCATCCAAGATATCCTGATAAACATCAGAAAGGCTCATTTCAATGGTTTTATTGGTCTGAACCTCACTCATACCTGTCTGCAATGCAGAAGAAAATGAGCTTGTGGCAACAAAGGCAATTACTATACAAACGAGAAGCCAGCTCTGGAATGTTTGTGAAATCTGCTTTTGTTCTTTTTTTGAGCCTAACTTTTCTCTGCCAATTACAGATACTACAAAAACTGCAATTCCAACAGCAAGCCCGTTACCAATTACCATAGGCAGTGTGCATATCTTTACAAACTCAAACGCATTTACCGCATCATCCATATTGGTAAAGAATATCATCAGCATATGGAAAACTTCCGTAACCATACCTATACCCACACCATACATCCATGTTGGTTTCTTGTCGTCGAACATAAACTTTCTGAGAATTGCTGCAATAAATCCGGCAAGGATTGTAGAGAGTGAGCAAGCAATCTGCGTATATGTTCCGGCAAGTCCGAAATAAACTGCGACAAAGCGATAAATACCGCCCATAAGTCCTGCAATAATTCCCGCAGGAGCGCCAAAGACAAGACCTGCACAAAGAGGTGCGGCATCCCTGACATTCATTATAGTTCCGTCACCTACATCAAACCCGCCGAAGGTGGTTGTTGCGAAAATCGCCATAAGACCGAAAAGGACCCCTATAATAAATTGCTTGGCTTTATATGGGGTTTTTGAAAACGCTGTTTTTTTGTCAAGTATGTAGAGAAGAATGGCAAGAAGTGCATTATATGATGCAGACATTATTAAATGTGGTGCCATATTTTCATCTCCTTATAAAAACATTCTTCGCTATTACTCGATTGTAAGAATATCCAAAAATCCTGTAATATCAAATACTTCCATAATGCTGTCATTAACTCCTGTAAGTTTCATGCTGCCCTGTGCGTTCATTGCTTTCTGAGCTTTTAAAATTACTCTTAAACCTGCAGACGAAACATATTCAAGGTTTGTCATATCAAAGGTGAGTTCCTTAAGACCGGAAAGGATGCTATCGAGTTCCTTTTCAAGCTCCGGTGCTGTTTGAGTATCGAGTCTTCCTGATACGATAAGTGTTACTGCTTCTCCGTTAATTTTCTTTTCAACAGTCATTTTTTAATCTCCTTTTAAATATTATTAGTTGTTTTTTAATTCTACATAAAATTCTGCAGTTGCAGCATTTACATACGGAATAAGGAAGAGCGCTCCTATACCAAGTGTTAAAACGCAAAGAAGTGTCCAACCGATAAATGAGAATTCAAGCTTAAAGAGTCTCCATTTGTTGCCATTCATCATCTGCTTTGCTTTCTTGAAAGCATCTTTTGAAGAAATTTCAGGATCATCTGCAAGGATGTATGGAATGATCGCATATTCAAAGCTTTTTATAATTCCCGGAATGATGAACAAAAGAGTCCATAAAACTGTTTTGATACCTACAAGCAACAATGTTCCGATGTTTCTTCCGTACTTAACCTTGAAGCCTGAAAAAGCATCTGCAAATGAAGGCTTTGAATCAGTATTCTTGATAAAGTAATTGTTAACACCTACGGTTAACGCATCTGTAACAAAAATACTGTATAAACCACCGATAATTGCTGAAATTATCACTACACCGTTAAGAACTAACGCACCTAATGCCATAGTAGAATCCATTTCAGCCGGATCTACCAAACCTAATACCTCACTCAAATTCTGTCCAAACGATATGAAAGCACTACCAACAGAACCTATAAGTCCTGTAACGAGGACGACAGCAAACGCCATCCAATACTTTCCTTTGAGCGATTGCCACGCTCTCTTCCTTAATTCTTTTGAATTTGACATAACAAAAATCCTCCTTGTTTAATATTTTGA
>JAZORN010000089.1:0-13373 GCA_045656645.1 Clostridia bacterium
CTCCGACCTTATATTTAGAAAAATTTTATATAATTTCAATGCGGAGGACGAAGATAGGCTGACGCCTTTCGAGAACGACAAGTTGAAAGAATAAAAATTTTTCAAATATAAGGCATATGCAGTTCGACTCTCCGATGACTACCCGAAGCTGTATGTGTATACAGCGAGAGGCGAAGTTTGTTCGTAGCAAAAAGGCTTAAAAACACAAAAAAATCGAATAAAATGAGATTTTTTAACAAAAAGAAAAAATTCTATTATTTTCCGCACACTGTGTGTTATATGCTTATCGCCTTTTTGCGATCTGGACTTTTTTTACATCCCCTACATTATTGCGGCTATTGCAATTATCATTATTGTTCCCATGCACGCAATTGACGAAAAAAGCATATCTATACAGTCGCCAAGCTTTTTCAGTACGTCTGTAACCCTTTTTTCTGCAACGGGGGAAGTAAATGCCGCCGTCAGCCTTAGTGCAAGCGACAGTGCAGAAAGCTTTAAAAGAGGAATTGCAAATATAGCAAAAAGCATTATTACACCGCCAAGCCCCACCGCATTTTTGAGAAGCATTGCAGAGCCTGCAATACTGCTCATTGCCTCGGCAATGGAGCCGCCCACAACGGGTACTGCCGCACCTATTGCAAATTTAACGCCACGTGCCGCAAGGGAGTCAAAGCTTGCCGCCGCAAAGGAGCTTATCCCTAAAATCCCTGCAAAAATTGACATTGAAAAGGAAAGCACTGTTTTATGCAGCTTTGCAAAAAGCTGAGAGAATTCATCAAGACCGCTGTTTGTGCTTATTGCGCAAAGAAGCACACTTACCGCACGTAAAAGGACAAGCGGCGTTATAATATTTCTTATTATTCCTGCAAGCGCGGAGCACACAAAAAATATCACGGGATGAGTAATTGTTGCACGGACCGCTTCACCGCCCGATACACACAGCATTGACATTGCAGGAATAATACTATGTACAAGTATTGTTATATCGTCAAGCGTTGTAATAACAAATTTTCCTGCCGACTCAAATGCCGTTGCCGCTACCGCCGCAATATATAAAAATACTGCAAAGGCGGTTGCCTCACCAGGTCCCTTTTTACCAAGCGACGAGCTTAAATTATTTACAAACGCACTTATAAGAACTATTGCCGCAATTGTTCCAATAAGTGCAAGTGCCGTTTTAAGCTCCCCCATAAAAAGTCCTGCTATTCTATTAATAAGACTTCCCGTTTCGGGCGAGAATTTTCCGCTAACTATATCATTTACTATTTCTTCAAAGCTAAACCCGTCAAAAAGGCTTTCTATACTTTCCTGCGCTGACGGGGTTATATCAGGCTTTAGTGAAAAATCCGTCATATCAGTATACCTATAATTTTTACAAATGCCTCTTTTGCTATGGGAACTGCAATGGTGCATATAGCAATTTTTCCTGCCATTTCAACCCTTCCCGCAAGAGCTTTTTCGCCGCTGTCCTCGCAAAGCTGTGCACCCATCTGACTTATGTAGGCAAGTCCCGTTATTTTGAGCATTGGCTCAAGATATTTTGCGCCGCTTTTACTCATGGCGGCAAATTCGTGCATAGATGACACAATTTTTATTATATACGGCACCGTTGCGGCAAAAACTGCGATTACTGCCGCAACAGAGATAATCTGTCCCATCTCCGCCCTCACATTTTTGACCGTAAGGGCAAGGATAGCAATGCAAACTGCCGCCGCTGCTATTTTATACATATTCATATTCCAAACACCGTCTTTATCGTTTCAAAAAGCTGTGCTATTTTACCTACCACCATTGCCAGGACTATTACAAGACCTGCTATTGTAATCATTAATGCCTGCTCATCTCTGCCTGAACGTGTTAAAAGAACATTCATCACAGAAACGATTATTCCTATTCCCGCAATCTGAAAAATGAGTTCAACTTCCATATATTTATCCCCCCGTTTTCTAAATTATGATAAGCACCAGTGCCGCCGCCGCAAGTATGCTTCCTTTCACAAAAAGCGTTCCCTTGGTATTCACATCATTTTGTGCGTGCTCAATGTTTATATCAAGCTCCTTTATAAAAAGGGAAAGATTTGCAAGCTGACCGCTTGCATCCTGCGCACAAAGTCCGTCTGCAAATCGCTCAAAAATTTCCTTATCTTCTTTTGTGAAAACGCTTATACTTCTTCGTGCCTCACGCACTGCCTCGGAGGGCATTAATCCATCCGTCATAGCAACAGCCGCCTTTTCAAAAAAACTTCCTCCTGACAAAAAGCACTCATAAAGAGGGGCACACATACAACGCAGAGTATTTTCTATCTTTTGTGCACCGTCACGCACAATACACAGATTTCTTCTGCGTTCATTCAAATCGTTATATTTTTTCATTCCTAAAAGTCCTGCTGAGAGCAAAATCGCCGCAGCACCAACAAGCTTAAGCACGTCTTATCACCCTGCCATCAGATATAATTTTTTCAACAGTTGCAATGCCCTTGCTGTTTCCAAGGACAATTATTCTTTCAAAAATTCCGTTTTCAATAAGACTTCCCAAATACTTTCTCTTTCGCACATCTCTGTCACTGTAGCCGTGTGCCGTCGTTATAATTTTAACTCCGCAGTTTATCATTTCGCATATAGCCGCCTCCTCCTCGGGGGTTCCTGTTTCATCAGTTACTATAATTTCAGGCGACATTGTTCTAAGGAGCATTGATATACCCGCCCCCTTGGGTACTGCATCCATAACACAGCTGAAACGTCCTATATTATGCATCGGGATACCGTTTCTGCAGGCGGCAATTTCAGACCGCTCGTCTGCAATACATACCTTATGCGAATTTCCAAGCTGCCTTGCAACGTCACGCAGCATTGTCGTTTTTCCGCATCCGGGCGGTGAAATTATAAGGGTGTTATATAGTCTGCCGTTACATTCAAGGTAGCTCATTATACCATCTGCCGCCCCGATTACCTCACGGGAAACTCTTATGCACATTGCGGAAATGTCTGTCATATGTACAATATTTCCTTTTTCGCATACAACCCGTCCGCAAACTCCTATGCGATGCCCGCCGCCTATGGTAAGGTATCCTTTTACAAGGCTTGTCTGCACGGCATATAAAGAGCCTCGGCACATTGATTCCACAATTTTTAAAAGCTCCTGACTGCTTATTTTCATTTGCAGCTCCATCAGCATTCCGTTTTTTTGAACTACTACGTTTTTTTGCGCTGTAATGCGTATTTCCTGTAAATCCTTTGTTCCCATCATAAGGATTTTTTCCGTAAGACCGGGCGGAAAATGCATTGCAAAAGAATTTATATCCATAATTTTCACCTGCCGTATATTCTAATATATGGACTGCCTTCCATAAAAATTACGCATTACCAAAAAATAATCGTTGTATATTTTGGGGTAATACGATAAAATGGTGTAAAAGGAGGTTTTTTTATGAAACGAAGCGGTGGTGTGCTGATGCACATTTCCTCTCTCCCGGGTGAATTTGGGATAGGAACACTGGGAAAAAACGCATATAAATTTGTAGACTTTCTTAACGAGTGTGGTTTTGGTGCGTGGCAGATTCTTCCCCTTTCCCCGTGTGACGAGTATAATTCCCCGTATAGTGGCAAAAGTGCATTTGCAGGTAATTACCTTTTTATCGACCCTGAAATTCTGTATGAAAAAAAGCTCCTTACAAAAGAAGAGATGGAGCTTTGTAAATCAGATAATATCTATACTGTTCAGTACGATTTTCTCAATCAGACACGTATGGATATTTTCCGTCGTGCCTTTCTTCGTACAGAGGACGGTATAAAAAAAGAAATTAATGAATTTTGCAAAAAAAATAAATGGGCAGAGGATTACGCACTTTTCTGCGCACTTAAAGAAAAATATTCCCATCTCCCATGGTACGAATGGGATGAGGATATAAAATTACGTGAAAAAACCGCTCTGGAAAAGGCACGGGCGGAGCTTTCAGAGGAAATTTCCTTTTACATATTTTTGCAGTATGAATTTTTCAGTCAGTGGCACGCACTTTTAAAATATGCCGCTTCCAAGGGCGTAAAAATTATTGGCGATATGCCGATATACCTTTCGCACGACAGCAGTGATGTATGGACAAACCCCCACCTTTTTTCACTTGATAAGGATATGCACCTTGATAGATGTGCAGGTGTTCCCCCCGATTATTTTTGCAGTGAGGGGCAAAAATGGGGTAATCCGCTTTATAACTGGAATGCCCTTAAAAAAGAGGGGTATTCCTTATGGATGGAGCGTATAGCCCACGCCCTTTCAATATATGATGTAGTGCGCATAGACCATTTCCGTGCATTTTCTGCATACTGGTCAATCCTTGCAGAGGAAAGCGCAGTATGCGGCAAATGGGAAAAGGGACCCGGTATGGACTTTTTTGACCGTGTAAAGAAGCTTTACGGTGACGACAGAATTATTGCAGAGGACTTAGGAGACATTGATGATGACGTGCGTGAGCTTGTAAAAAATACCGGCTTTCCCGGAATGGGTGTTATGCAGTTTGCATTTATAACAGATGACGATACACCGCATCTTCCCCATAATTACAGCAAAAAAACGGTCGGCTACACGGGCACACACGATAATAACACCATACTCGGGTGGCTGTGGGAAAGCAGTGAGGAAAGCCGCCATTACGCACTCTCCTACTGTAATTTTGAGGGTGACTGGGGCATTGGCGGTGCGCAAAGCCCCTCTATACGTGCAATTATCCGCACGCTGTGGAAGTCAGGCGCAATTCTTACGATTGTTCCCGTGCAGGACTTGTGCGGCTTTGGCGGTGATACTTGTATGAATCACCCGGGGGTTGCAGAGGGCAACTGGTGCTTCCGATTGACTGAAAGCTCACTTCTCTCCATTGACAGAGGTTATTATAAGGAATTAAACAGATTATATAAACGATAAAAATACGGTGTGAAAAGGCAAATTTTCACACCGCTTTTTTTCTCAGAAAAATATTTTTAAAAACCTCTTGACTTTAGCGCATTAGAGTGGTAATATAGTAACACACATAAAAACAAAATAAAAAGGAGTTACTTATTATGAAAAAGTTATTGGCACTTGTACTTACACTTATGCTCGCAGTTACCCTTATTTCAGGTTGCGGCGAAAAGGAGCCTGCAGCAAACACAGAGGCTGAAAAGCTTGTTATCGGCTACACAATTTATGAGCCTATGAACTATATGGAAGACGGAAAGCTTACAGGCTTTGACACAGAATTTGCAGAGGCTGTTTGTGAAAAGCTCGGCGTTACACCTGAGTTTGTTGAAATCAACTGGGATACAAAGTTTGTTACACTCGATTCAAAGAAGATTGACTGTATCTGGAACGGTATGACAATCTCTGACGAGGTTAAGAAGAACTGTGACGTTTCAAAGGCATATGTTAAGAACGCGCAGGTTGTTGTTATGAAAAAGGATGTTATCGAAAACTACGCTGATGCAGAAAGCCTTAAGGGACTTAAATTTGCGGCAGAGGCAGGCAGTGCAGGCGAGGCTGCAATCAAGGATAACGGTCTTGACGGTGCATACAGCCCCGTAGCAGCACAGACAGATGCACTTCTTGCAGTAATGGGCGGTCAGGCAGATGCGTGCGTTATCGACATCACAATGGCAAAATCAATGACAGCAGAGGGCACAAGCTATGATGCACTCACATATTCACTTGAGCTTACTTCAGAAGAATACGGTATCGGTTTCAGAAAGGGCGACGAGCTTACCCAGAAGGTTAACGCAATCATTGATGAGCTTAACGCAGACGGCACACTTCCCGCTCTCGCTGAAAAGTATGAGCTTAATCTTGCATTCTAAGAATTTTTTAAAATTTCTATGAAAAAGGCTATAGCAAAATGAAGTAATATTTATAAAAGCCATTCGGGGACGGCTCCTGACAGACTTTCCAAGTCTTTTGTCATAAAAACATAGTTTTTGTGACAAAACAGGACCGTCCCCACTTAATGGCTTTTGTAAATATCCGTTTTGCTACATCACCTTTTTTATCAGCATTTAAGGATTTTACTATGTCTATATTTATTACAGTTACCCTGAGCCTTTTAGAAGGACTTTTAACTACATTTAAAATATTTGCGCTGACACTTCTGATGGCACTTCCGCTCGGTCTTATTATATCCTTTGGCTCTATGAGCAAAATCAAGGTTATAAAGTGGCCCATCAAAACCCTTATCTGGGTTATACGCGGAACGCCCCTTATGCTGCAGCTTATTGTTTTTGGCTTTGGTCCGGGACTTTTAGGCATTGACGGTATGGATACCTTTGTTGCCGTAATGATAGCCTTTGTTCTTAACTATGCCTGCTATTTTTCCGAAATTTTCCGTGGCGGAATAGAGGGTATTCCCAAAGGACAGTATGAGGCGGGCGCAGTGCTCGGTCTTAAAAAGTCACAGATTTTCTTTAAAATCATTCTTATGCAGGTTGTAAAGCGCATCATCCCCCCTATGAGTAATGAATTCCTTACTCTTGTAAAGGACACCTCGCTTGCGAACACTATTATGATTTATGAAATTACGTGGAATGCAAAGCGTTTTATGAACAGTGAGCATATTTTGTGGCCCTTATTCTATTCGGGTGTATTCTATCTTGCTTTCTGCGGAATACTTACACTTATTTTCGGCTACATAGAAAAGAAGCTCGACTATTATAAGGGGTGAGGTGTGTCTATGAAAATTCTTGAAATTAAAAACCTTCGCAAAAGCTTTGGCAAAACAGAGGTTTTAAAGGGCGTCAGCTTTTCTATGGAAAAGGGACAGGTGCTTTCAATTATAGGCTCCTCGGGCAGCGGTAAAACAACACTTCTGCGCTCCATAAACTTTCTGGAGGAGGCTGATTGCGGTGAGATTTACGTTGATGAAAAATGCATTTATGACGGTTCTTCCGCAAAAAAGCTGACTGCAGCACAGATAAGGGAAAATCAGCTTCATTTCGGTTTGGTTTTTCAGTCCTTTAACCTTTTTCCGCAGTACAGCGCACTTGAAAATGTAATGCTCGCCCCCAAGCTTTTAGCAAAGGAACGACCCGACTTTAAACATAATAAAAAGGAAATCTATGCACAAATAGAAGAAGAGGCAAAAGCACTTCTCACACGTGTGGGACTTGCCGACAGAATGAATAATTACCCGTGTGAGCTTTCAGGCGGTCAGCAGCAGAGAGTTTCTATAGCACGTGCTCTTGCGCTTAACCCAAAGGTACTCTTTTTTGACGAGCCTACAAGTGCACTTGACCCCGAGCTTACAGGTGAAATTCTGCGTGTAATACGTGACCTTGCATCAAAGGATGTTACAATGGTAATCGTAACACACGAAATTGATTTTGCACGCAACGTCTCCGACCGTATTATATTTATGGCAGATGGTGTTGTTCTTGAGGATGGCACTCCCGAGGAGGTTATCGACAATCCCAAATGTGCAAAAACACGTGCCTTCTTGCAGAAATTAAATGAGAACTAATAAAGGACGATGGTGAAAATGGAAAAACGTTCAGATTTTAAAAAACTTTATGATGCAGTTTTATCCTTAAAAACCGAGGAAGACTGCAGAATGTTTTTTGAAGATATATGTACAATAAAAGAGTTGGAAACAATGTCCCAGCGCCTTGAGGTTGCAAGGATGCTTATGGGCGGCTCAACTTTTAATGAAATAGTTGTCGCAACGGGTGCATCTACAACAACTATTTCCCGTGTCAACCGTTGTCTTAATTACGGTGACGGCGGATACAAGTTGGTATTAGAGAAATGCAAAAAGAATAATGCATAATGCAAAATTAAGCGGTGTGTAAAAAGATAAGCTTTTTTACACACCGCTTTGGTTTTTCAGAACTTTGCGGGCGGATGGCGATATACAATCTTCGCTTGTGCGATATAACCTCATTTCATTCGGTTGCGATATGATATAAATTCTGCGTTCACGCAGTGAACATCTCGCGTCCGAAGGACATATCTCACACTTGAGTATATCGCAAATTCCGACAAGAATTTATATCGCTGCAATTAAGGAAGACTATGTCTTCCTTAATTGCAAAATACGTGCTGCCCAATAGTACATATAATTTCCCTTGTCCGTATCCACTGATTTGTTGCGGTCTGCGGATTATAGTAATATATTGCACCGCCTGTCGGGTCCCATCCGTTAAGCGCATCACGTGCGGCACGGCGGCTGCTTGCATACATTGCGGCATTTATCTGTCCGTCATCAACTGCGGTAAATGCACCTTTCTGATACACTACACCCGAAATTGAATTGGGGAAAGAGGGATGGTCCACACGGTTTAAAACTACTGCACCGACGGCTACCTGTCCTTCGTAAGGTTCACCACGTGCCTCGCCGTTAATTACCCTTGCAAGAAGTTCTATATTTGTATTATTAGGAGTACTTTGCGACGAGGAGGATGTGTTTGAAGAAAAAATGCCCATTGCATTAAGCGTTGCCTCCCCCGCAACACCGTCCGCTTTAAGACCGTTCTTTTTCTGGAAGCTCCGCACTGCATTTTCTGTCTGCCATCCGTAAACTCCGTCCACACTGCCGTTATAATAGCCCCAGTTTTTAAGCTTTGTCTGTATTTTTTTTACTTCCTCACCGCTTGAACCGTTTTTTGAAAGTGCCGATACATTCAGACAAACCGCCAAAAGAATGGCTATGGCAATAAACACTGTATATATACGCTTTTTTTGCATATAATTCCTCCTGTCACACTACGAATACTGCCTTTATTATAGACACTCATACCTTTTTTATTCAATTTTCAATGATTTTTTCAATTTTAACCCATTAAAAAGGAAAAAACTGTGGACATATTTTTTGTAATGTGATAAAATCAAATAATGGTATAGGATGGTGATTATATGGGGATTTTATTTATTCTTATCGCCCTAGTCGGCGTAATTATCAACTTCTCTTCACACCGTATAAGTGAAAAAGTTAATGTTTCAGAATTGAAAATTAAACTCATTGCACTTTTGGTGGTAGTTGTATCAATCACACTCCTGATGATTTTTGGTAAATAACTTATCGAAAGGATGAAATATATTGAAAAATCTTGAAAAAACCTACAATCCTTCGGAAATTGAAGACAAGCTTTATAAAAAATGGATTGACGGCGGTTATTTCCATGCTGAGCCTGACAGTAAGAAGGAGCCTTATACAATTGTAATTCCTCCTCCCAATGTTACGGGACAGCTTCATATGGGACACGCCCTTGACGAAACTCTGCAGGATGTTCTTATCCGTTATAAGAGAATGCAGGGTTATTCTGCTCTGTGGCTCCCGGGCACAGACCACGCAGGTATCGCAACACAGATAAAGGTTGAGGAAAATCTGCGTGTTAACGAGGGTCTTACCCGCTACGATTTAGGAAGAGAAAAGTTTCTTGAAAGAGTGTGGGACTGGAAAAATAAATTCGGTGACCGCATTATAAATCAGCTTAAAAAGCTCGGCTGCTCCTGCGACTGGGAGAGGGAGCGTTTCACAATGGACGAGGGTTGTTCCAAGGCCGTTCGTGAGGTTTTTGTAAACCTTTATAACAAGGGACTTATTTATAAGGGCAATAAAATTATCAACTGGTGTCCCAGCTGCACTACCGCTCTTTCAGATGCGGAGGTTGAGTATTCAGAGCAGCCCGGACATTTCTGGCATATCCGTTATAAAATGAAGGACAGCGACCGCTACATTAACATCGCTACAACACGTCCCGAAACACTTCTTGGCGATACTGCAATTGCCGTTCATCCCGAGGATGAGCGTTATGCAGATTTAATTGGCAAGACCTGTATTCTTCCCCTTGTAGGAAGGGAAATCCCCATCGTTGCAGACGAATATGTTGAAAAGGATTTCGGAACAGGTGCCGTTAAAATTACACCTGCGCATGACCCCAACGACTTTGAGGTTGGTCTTCGCCATAACCTTGAAATCATCAATGTTATGAATGATGACGCTACTATCAATGCTAAGGGCGGAAAGTACGAAGGTCTTGACCGCTATGAAGCGAGAGCGCAGATTGTAAAAGACCTTGAGGAGTGCGGTGCACTTATCAAGATTGAGGACCATTCTCATAATGTAGGTACATGCTACCGTTGCAGGACAACTGTAGAGCCGCTTACAAGCGACCAGTGGTTTGTAAAGATGAAGCCTCTTGCAGAGGAAGCACTCCGTGTTGTTCGTGAGGGTGAGGTACAGTTTATTCCCGAGCGCTTCACAAAGACCTACACAAACTGGATGGAGAATGTACACGACTGGTGTATTTCACGTCAGCTTTGGTGGGGACACAGAATTCCTGCATTCTACTGCGATGCCTGCGGTGAAATGGTTGTAAGCAAGGAAGACGTTACCGTTTGTCCGAAATGCGGTCAGCCGATGCGTCAGGAGGACGACGTTCTTGATACGTGGTTCTCATCTGCACTATGGCCTTTCTCAACACTTGGATGGCCCGATAATACGGATGAGCTTAACTATTACTACCCCACAAGCACACTTGTTACAGGCTACGATATAATATTCTTCTGGGTTGCACGTATGATTTTCAGCGGATGCGAGCATATGAAAAAGCCTCCGTTCAAGCATGTGTTTATACACGGTATTGTGCGTGACAGTCAGGGCAGAAAGATGAGTAAGTCACTCGGCAACGGTATCGACCCGCTTGAGGTAATTGATAAATACGGTGCAGATGCACTTCGTTTCACTCTTGCAACGGGTAATGCCCCCGGAAACGATATGCGTTTCTATTGGGAAAGGGTTGAATCAAGCCGTAACTTCGCAAATAAAATCTGGAATGCGGCACGTTTCGTGCTTATGAACCTTGAGGTTGAGGAATGTACTCTTCCTTCTAAGCCTCAGCTTGAGGATAAATGGATTATCTCAAGATATAATACAGTTGTTAAGTCCGTTACGGAAAACCTTGATAAGTTCGAGCTTGGCGTTGCACTCGGCAACCTTTATGACTTTATCTGGGATGAATTCTGTGACTGGTATGTTGAGCTTGTAAAGCCCCGTCTTTATGGTGAAAACAGTGAAAGCAAGCTTGATGCACAGCGTACACTTTGCTACGTTCTTTCAGGCATTTTAAAGCTTTTACATCCGTTTATGCCCTTTATTACAGAGGAAATTTTCTGCGCACTTCCCACGGGTGAGGAAACTATTATGACCTCACAGTGGCCGCTTTATACAGATACACTTTCCTTCCCCGAAGAAGAGAAGAAGATGTCTGTTATATGCGATGCTATAAAGAGTGTACGTAATATCAGAACAGAAATGAAT
Organism: Clostridia bacterium; assembly: GCA_045656645.1. GTDB lineage: Bacteria > Bacillota > Clostridia > UMGS1883 > UMGS1883 > UMGS1883. The sequence continues at coordinate 11,270 of JAZORN010000089.1, forward strand.
GTTCCCCCGTCAAGAAAGGCAAGTATGTTTATCGTAACTGATGATAAGGCGCTTTTTGAAAGCGGTATTCTCTTCTACGAAAAGCTTGCAGGTGCAAAGGATGTTACCGTAACAGACAGTGAGGCAGGTATTCCCGAGGGCAGTGTAAGCGTTATTGTTGAGGGTGCAAAAATATTTATTCCTATGGATGAGCTTATTGACACCGAAAAGGAAAAGGAACGTCTTACAAAGGAAAAGGAACGTCTCGAGGCTGAAATTGACAGAGTTGAAAAGAAGCTTTCAAATGAAGGCTTTGTAGCAAAAGCTCCTGCCAAGCTTATTGAAGAGGAAAAGGCAAAGGGCGTTAAGTATAAGGAAATGTACGAAAAGGTACTGGAAAGCTTATCTAAGTTAAATGGCTAAAATAAAAGGATGAAGATATTTTTCTGCATCCTTTGATTTAAAAACGGTATTCTATATTTATAGGGTTTCGCCAAGGGCGAAAACCAACCTTCATTTCGAATTTCGCATTTCGCACTTCGAATTCTTTATTCAGAAAGGATTTCTTTATGGTAATAGATTTTCATACACATTTATTCCCTGATAAAATCGCGGGGCGTGCGATAGAAAAGCTTACGGAGGGGATTTTCCGCACGCAGGGCGCACACGTTCTCCCTCCGCAAACTGACGGCACCAGAACAGGACTTCTTTCCTCTATGGAAAAGTCGGGCGTTGATTTAAGTGTTATTCTGCCGATTGCAACCTCGCCTACACAGCACACCACGATTAACACCTTTGCAAAGGAAATAACTGATAATAAAAAAATTATTTCCTTTGGCAGTATTCATCCTATGCAGGAGGATTGGGAAGAAGCACTGGAGCATATTGCTGAGCTTAAACTCCCCGGAATAAAAATGCATCCTGAATTTCAGGATTTTTATGTTGACGAGCCAATCATACTTGACATCGTAAAAAAGTGTGAAAAGCTCAATCTTCTTGTCCTTTTCCACAGTGGCGCTGATATGGGATATCACCCGCCCGTGCACTGCACACCGCAAAGGCTGCGCACAGTTCTTGACAAAACGGGGTGCACCAATATAATCGCAGCACATTTGGGTGCGTTTCTGATGTGGGAGGATGTTGATAAATACCTTATCGGGACATCCGTTATGATGGATACTTCTATGACAAACAGTTTTCTTGATAAGGAAAAATGCACCGATATGATAAAACGGCACGGTGCAGATAAAGTCCTCTTTGGCTCTGACAGTCCGTGGCAGGGGCAGAGGGCGGCACTTGACTATCTTTTATCCCTTAATATATCTGACGAGGAAAAGGAGCTTATAACACACAAAAATGCCGAGAGGCTTTTATCACTGTAACATACAGAGAAACGCCCATTTGGCTCCATTGCACAAAGGAAGCTGTCGTCTCTGCCGACTGAGGGACTGTTTTTTTGCTCCCCTTTTTTAGCTTTTGTATTGACAAACACCGTTTTGCGATATATAATAACAATAGAAAAAGGCAAGACCTCAAACGGTTATGCCAAAACTAAGTTATTTTATAGAATAACCGTCTGAGCAGAGGCGGTTATTCTGCTTTTATGGAAAAGATTATCAATAATACGATAATCTCTAAAATTGCAAATAGCAACTTTTTTACCATCAGCACAATGCTTACTTTTCATAAGCATACCCCCTTTCATAAACTCAGCATAATCGCTTGTATGTAAAGGTGGGCATAACCGCCGGTGTTTACCACCGTTAAGAGGTCTTACCTCGCATCCTATTATACAACATCCTTCTTAGAAAGTCAACTTCGGTTGGCTTTTTGTTTTTGCAGAAAAGTTGACAAGAGCCAATTGGGGACGGAGCCAAATGGGGACGTAAGCCAAATGGGGAAGCCAAATGGGGACGAAGCCAAATGGGGACGAGCCAAATGGGGACGTACATTTTTTGGCTCGATAGGCCAAATGGGGACGGGCCAAATGGGGACGTACATTTTTTGGCTCGATAATTAATTGAGAAATCAACATTCCTCTATTCTTCCGATTAACCCTCTTGATACGCCTGTTACTCGTTGCAACTGTCGCGCAGAAAATTCCTTCTTTAGTTCTGATAAGATT
>JAZORN010000090.1:0-4886 GCA_045656645.1 Clostridia bacterium
TTATATATCAGAAAAAATCATAATCTATATATGCAGTTAATGTTTTGTCAGAAAATTTGAAGTTAATGAGGTGATTTGAATGGTGGATATTACTACTTGGATGAATGACTTTTTACAGAATTTAAATCATACATTTGAAAATCGTGTATGGTTTGTCGGTTTGCAAGGCAGTTATGGTCGTGGCGAAGCAACAGAAACAAGCGATATTGATGTTGTTGTAATTTTGGATGAATTGTCTGCTATGGATATTCAAACCTATAACAAAATGTTGGATACTCTTCCGCACAGAGAACTTATTTGTGGTTTTCTCTCAGGTAAAGACGATATTATGAATTGGGAGCCATCTGACCTATTTCAGTTTTACTATGACACAACACCGATTAAGGGAAGTCTTGATGAAGTTCTAACTGTTGTTGACGAAAGTGCTGTGAACAGGGCAATCAAATTTGGTGCCTGCAATATCTTTCACGGGTGTATTCACAATATGCTCCATGAAAAAAGCGAAGATATTTTGCGAGGTCTATATAAATCGGCTTCTTTTGTTATACAGGCAATTGTCTTTAAGCAGAACGGAAACTATATTAAACATCAAGAAGAGTTGCTTCAAGCTGTATCTTCTAATGAACGGGGCATTATTGAAACCTTTTTAAATTTGAAAAATGGCGGAACGGTAGATTTTAATTCGATGGCAGAAACATTGTTTGATTGGTCAAAGAAATGGATTGCTGAAAATAGTTAAGTCAATTCCAATATGTCGAACAGTTAAACAAATAAGAATTTCACATACTCAACTAATCGTTTGGTTCTCCTCTCAACGGTTAGTATGTGTACTTCTGCAATATTTTTGATTACAATAAGTGCGAAAGGAGGATGAACTAATGAATCAAATCAAGATTGGCGAATTTATTTCATCGCAAAGAAGAAAGAACAATTTAACACAAGCAGCTCTTGCTGAAAAACTCGGAATTACCGATAGAGCTGTTTCGAAATGGGAGCGTGGAAAAGGGTTGCCTGACGCCTCTCTTATGCTTGATTTGTGCGAAATCCTTGGCATTACAGTAAACGAATTATTAAATGGGGAGAAAATCAGTATGGAAAACAACAATCAAAAAAACGAACAGCTTTTGCTTGAAATGGCAAAAGAATTAGAGAAGAAGAACAAAACACTCTGGTCTTCTATGTGGGTAATTATGACCGTAAGTATTACAGCGCTAATTGCAGGTCTCTTTATTACTACATTCTTGATACCCGACGGAGTGTGGCAGCTTGTCGCAATTCTCGGTATTTGCGTTGTATTTTTGATACCGTGCTTCTATGCATTAAAGATTGAAGTCAGTGTGGGTGCCTACAAATGCAAAAATTGCGGTCACGAGATTGTTCCTACCTATACGCAGGCACTTAATGCGATGCACATGGGAACTACCCGTTATTTAAAGTGTCCCAAATGCAACAAACGCACGTGGTGCAAGAAAGTAATAAAGAAATAAGCTTTCAAATTGTGAGAGCGTCAAATTCCAATTGGCAGGTGAGCTTGAATGAACACATATATAACTTCGGAGGTAGCAAAAATCATTGGCGTACATCCAAATACTGTACGGATGTATGAACAGTGGGGACTGATACCACCGGCAGAGCGAAAGTCTAATGGCTATCGTATATTTACGGATTTTCATATCGAACAATTCAGGCTTGCCCGAATTGCTTTTCAAATAGAAGTGCTTCAAAACGGACTGAGAAAGAAAGCATTGGAAACAATTAAATTATCCGCAAAGAAAGATTTTGATAAGGCTCTTAGTTTCGCCAAGGAATACCTGAGTCAAATACAGAGAGAACAAAGAAATGCTGAGGAAGCTATCAGTATTGCAAAACAGATTTTATCCGGCAAATCAGCGGAAAATACTATCTTTTTGAAGCGAAAAGAGGTTTTAGACTATTTGGGTATTTCCATGGATACGCTTAGAAATTGGGAACGAAACGGCTTGCTTCAGGTAAAGCGGAAACAAAATGGATATCGTGTTTACACAAATGATGATATAGAGCGATTAAAAATGATACGTACCCTCCGCCTGGCAAATTATTCATTGGAAGCTATCCTGCGTATGCTTAATGCTTTCCGGCACAATCCACAAGTTAATATTAAGCAGGTACTAAACACACCCGGGGCAGATACGGATATAGTATCTGTTTGTGACAGGCTGATTGTATCTTTAAAAAATGCGGAGAAAAATGCCAAAAAAATGATAAATATAATTTCAAAAATGAAAAAGAGTTTTTCTTAACCCTCCATTATAACACCAACCTTTTGTTTGCTGTTATAATATATAGCAACAACAAAAGGAGGATTAATAAAATGGAACAAACAAAAAATAACTGGAAAAGAAAGACGCTTCTTTTTCTTATCAGTCAATGTATTACTTTATTCGGCTCGATGATTGTACAAATGGCAATCATTTGGTATGTAACACTCAAAACATCAAGCGGTGGTTGGGTAGCCGCGTTTACGATATGCTCGTATCTGCCGCAATTTTTAATTTCCTTTTTTGCAGGTGTATGGGCTGACAGGTACAGTCGCAAAAAACTGATCATTATTTCAGATGGAGTAATCACGATTGCCACTCTTGTTATGTTTTTTGTAATGCCTATGATTTCCTCGGATTCCATATTGCTAAGTGCTTTGCTGGTAATATCGATTATTCGTTCTATGGGAGCAGGTGTTCAGACGCCTGCGGTTAATGCAGTTATACCACACCTCGTACCCGAAGAACATCTGATGAGGTATAACGGAATCAATCAGACCGTGCAATCAATTGTTCAGTTTGCAGCTCCTGCTGTCGCAGGTACGGTATTGTCAATAGGAACATTTCGTTCTACACTTTTTATTGATATACTGACAGCACTCGTAGGTATAGGCTTATTATCCTGTGTGATATTACCAAAACAGAAAGCATTAAATGAAAATATGTCAGTTTTGTCTGAGATAAAAGCAGGGATTCGTTATTCGTTTTCAGATAAGATTATTGGAAAAATAATGATAGTTTATGGTCTGTATATACTGTTGTGTGTGCCTGCCGGATTTATGGCTGCATTGTTGGTTAGTCGGGTGTATGGAGATGTCTATTGGTATTTGACCGCTGTTGAGCTTGTTGGTTTTGCAGGAATGGCTTTAGGCGGTATGTTAATGGGAATTTGGGGTGGATTTAAGAGCAGAGTAAAAACATTTGCAGTTGGATTGTTTATACTTAGCATTATGACAATTGGTATGGGAGTATCGCCATATTTCATTCTTTACCTTGTGATGATGTTTGTATATAGTATTGCCCTCACCATAATACAGACTGCAACTACTACTATCATACAAGAAAAGGCAGAAAACTCTATGCAAGGGCGTGTATTCGGATTAATGGGAGCAATGTATTCGGGATTCCTTCCTGTCGGAATGGCAATCTTTGGTCCGCTTGCAGATGCAATGCCATTGCAATGGATTATGGTTGGAAGCGGTATCGCTCTTGTTTTAGTGGCTGTGTACTTACAAGTAAAATCTAAATTGAATTGGTAGGTGAACGGATGAAAAAGCAGATTGCAAATATAGTATCAAGTTGCAGAATTTTACTTAGTATAACTCTGTTGTTCTGCCCCATGTTTTCGGCTTGTTTTTGCGGTATATATCTATTATGCGGATTTACCGATATGGTGGATGGGACTATTGCAAGAAAGACAAATGCGGTCAGTGAGTTTGGGGCAAGGCTCGATACCGCCTCGGATTTTCTTTTCTTTGCAGTATCATTAATTAAACTGTTGCCTATAATTCATATTACAAAATGGATGTGGGTATGGATAGTTATAATTACAATTATTAAAATCTGTAATATTATATTGGGTTTTATTTATAAGAAAAAGTTAATCTCTTTGCATACTGTGATAAACAAAATAACGGGATTGTTATTGTTTCTTTTGCCGTTGACACTATTTGTTATTGATCTGAAATATAGTTCCATAGCAGTATGCATTGTTGCAACAATATCGGCAATTCAGGAAGGATATTTGATAATAAAAGAATGCTAATTTTTTTAAGAAATTACAGATAAATTTAATAGCAACAACGAGTTGCTTGTTTACTTTGTATTTTCACAGTATAATAATAGCGAGGTGATAGTTTTATGGAAACAAAAGATATTATAGCGGAGTTAAGAACAAAAAAAGGACTTTCTCAGGAAGCTCTTGCAGAAAAGATATTTGTAACAAGACAGGCAGTTTCCCGTTGGGAAACCGGAGAAACGGTGCCAAACACCGAAACTCTCAAATTATTATCAAAACTGTTTGATGTATCTATCAATACACTTCTCGGTTCTCCAAGAGAACTTATTTGTCAATGTTGCGGTATGCCTTTAGAAGATTCTAATATTAGTAAAGAAACAGACGGATTGTTTAATGAAGAATACTGCAAATGGTGTTATGCGGACGGAGAATATATGTATCACGATATGGATGATTTGATTGACGTTTGTGTAAAGCATATGGCAAACGAAGAACATTCCGAGGAAGAAGTACGTACATATTTGCAAGAAACTCTCCCAAAACTTGATTATTGGAAACGATATAAAGAACTTGGCGGTGACGGAGCTTTTGAAGAATTTAAAAAGCTTTTGATTACGGAAATCAACGAATTGAACATCGAAGGGATGCCAAAGCTTCAAAAGCTTAATGCACTTGTTGGAGGATATGTCAATCTTGAATATAGGCTTCCAAACGGAAAAAGTGTGAAGTTTTTAGATGACGGAGCCACCTATTTAGGAAATCAGTTGGAATGTGAGTTCGGAGGAAATAGGTGTTTTGGCATAGTATGTAATATGGATTTTATTCTTGTAGCTACTTATGAGGAAAATGGC
>JAZORN010000091.1:0-3936 GCA_045656645.1 Clostridia bacterium
TGACTGGAGTTTAACTTTACCGCATAATCAGTTTTTCAAAAAAATAAAGAACAATCCTCTTTTCGTGGAAACTGATATTTTTGGTGAATTTTTTGGCAAGGGCAGACTTCCTCTTATGCTGAAAAAACATATTGGAGAAAAGTTCACTTACTGCGAAAAATTTAATCCAATAGGATATGTGTCACGTGTTGACAGAGGTGTACAGCACCCATTTGGTAGTGTGAATGAAATAAACATCAATATTATGAATGCATATATGAAAAATGAAGATGTTGATGGTGCTATACTTGATTTCTTCAAAGAAAGGTATCCAAATGCCGGAGAAGATGTAATGCATCTTATGGAGCGTACAGAGGAAATTCTTAGTAAAGTAATATATTTAAAGGGGTACTATTTCAGCGAGCTTAGTGAATTTCCGACACTGAATCATTCAAAAAATCATTTTTATTTTGAGATGATGCGTGATGATTATGCCATTGCATCAGACGAATGGTTTATTCCCAAAAACTGGGAAAGAGGAACGATTGAGAGCGTTCTTTCGGAAAAAGAGGAAGCGGCAGAAGATGCACAGATGCTTTTTGAAAAGCTTGAAAGATTAAAGGGGAGAATTGATGAAAAGGATTACGAAAATCTCTGGATAAAGTTTGCTAATTTTAAATATACGGCAGCTATATTTAAAGAGCTTACCTATTGCTTTCTTTGTTACTCAAAATACTTTGAAACAAACGAAACAAAGTATAAGGAATTGCTTTTTAGGGCAATAGAGAAAATGCGTGTTCTTAACTCTGAGGGAAAGGCGCTGATTGGCAAAAAGTTCTACTGCACACAGCTTGATATGCATGATTACACGAGTGACAGTGCAGAATTGGTGGAAGAATTTGCAGAGGAATTATTAACAACCCTTGAAATAGAAGAAAAGAAAAATGCGCAATTCAATAAAGCTGATTTTATTGATTATATTGTGTGCGGGGGATGTATGGAGAGCCACAAACTGAAAAAAGAGGTATGCTTCAGTGATACTCTTATTGTTGAGGGTGATATTTGCCGTGTCCCCGGAAATAAACGATGGAGCATGGTCAGTACGCATGGATGGTTCAGTTATGAAATAAAAATTCTTCCCAACTGCGAAAATACAATTTCTATAAATGCAGGAAGTGATACAGATATTCTCAATATGGTTGTTACCATAGGAGATGATGAGCATGTTATAGAAGAAAAGATTCTGGGAAGAAAAGAACTGTCATTTAAATATAAGGAAACAGAAGGCAAAGAATATGTGCGTATCCGTATAGACCGTGCATCAGCAAATACTCCATATGTTTTTTCAATTACCGTAAAATAAGGCGGGAGTAGAACGAATTATTATAAAGGAAGTGCCTGGTTTATGTATAATAAAGAATTGGATATAATTGTTCCTGTTTGCTTTTATCCACAAAAAGCTGCTGTTCAAAGCTGTGCAGATAATATTATTTATTTGCACAAAAAGTATGGATTTAAGAAATTTGCTTTTATTTTTCCCACAAAGGGATGGAGAAGTTTATCCTATCCGCCAAGAGAGCATTATATAGAGTGTGCACAGATTTTTTCAGATGTCAAGGAGAAACTCATAGGTTATGATGTTGAATGTGGATGGTATGTAACGCTAATATTAAAATCAGGTCCATCGGATGAATTTACAAAGCCTGTGAAGTCAGACGGAACAAACCATAAATTTTCATCTTGTCCGCTTGATTTGAAATTCAAAAAAAGGTTTTGTGAGGATGTTGCACTTGTTTGTAAAATTGCAAAGCCTGCATTTCTTTTTACAGAGGATGATTTCTCACTTCGTGCACTTGGCGAATGTTACTGCGAGCATCACCTTAATGAATTTTCAAAGAGGCAGGGAAGGTATTATTCCCGTGAAGAGCTTTTGGAGATTTTCTCGCAGAAAACTTTAGAATCTTATGAACTTTTAAGAGCATGGCGTGAACTTGCAAGGGATTCTCTTAAATGGTTTGCGGAGGCACTAAGATACGAGGTCGATAAAGAAACACCAGAAATTCCTATAGGGTTTATGCAACCCGGCGGTGCAGACCATGATGGTGATGTTACAGAAATTCTTTCAAGAACTCTTGCGGGAAAAAACCACACACCCATGACCAGATTGTGCGGATCTTTTTATTGCGGTGTAGACGTAAAAAGTATTCCTGAAAAAATATACCATGCTCTGTATACAAAACAGCATATCGGAAATGATTTTAAAATTTATCATGAGTCCGATGCTTATCCTCACACTAAATTTTATACTGCAGGGAAACATATGAAAGCGCTGATGTCTGCTGCATTTTCGTATGGCTTTGACGGTTCTTTATACTTCTTAGGCGGGCTTTCATCTTTTTCGGAAGAAGAGCCTGTTTATGGTGAAATGTATAATGGTGAAAGAAAAAGATTTAATGAAGTATACCGTATAGCCAAAATGTGTGAGTTAAAAGGTGTGGAAATAGATTATGACCCATTCTGGAATACTGCCGACAGAAAGGCAAAAAATATTAATCCTTTATGGGTGAAAAGTATAAGTAGATTTGGGATACCCTATACAAGCCTTAATTCAAATGTTACATTTTGGGATATGCGTCAGGCGGAACACGCTGACCACGATACCGTTATGAAGAAACTCTCTGAAGGGCTATTCCTTGATGGGGATGCTGCAAAATATTTATGTGAACGGGGCTATGGTAAATATATAGGTGTAACTATTGGTGAAGATGTTATTAAAGATACGCCACTTGTATATGACTTAGGTTCATATGAAGTTATACGCGGAAAATTTGCACCAAAAGATAATAATGGTGAAATGCCCTGCGCACATTCGTTTTGTCCTCAGGGAACAGGCAAATGGCTTAAAATGACTGTAACTGATGAAAAATGCCAGGTAGTTACAGAAGCATACACATTCCAAAACGAGTTAATTACTCCCACAATGACTGCTTTTGAAAATGAGCTTGGCGGTAAGGTTGTTGTAATGAGCCTTACCCTTGCTGGAAACAACTCTCAGGCTCTCTTTAATTACAGAAGGCAAAAATTAATTCAAGAGTTAATTAAGTGGTGCAGTGATGAATTTGTGTTTGTAGAAGATGATCCTGATGTGTTTATAATTGCAAACGAGCCAAAAAGCTCGGGCGAAAAGCAGTTTATAGGAATGCTTACATTAATTAATTTGTGCGCAGATACTTTAAATAAACCAAAGCTTCATTTTCCCGAAAAATGGAAGAATGCAAAAAAAATACGAATCCTTAACAAAAACGGAGAGTGGGAAGACGTTAAATATTATATGTATAGTAACGGCATTGAAGTAGAATGTGATTTTAAATATTGTGAACCGGTTTATATTCTAGCAAAATAAATTATTTGCTAGAATAAATGCTTCTAATTGACAATTTTAAAAACCTCTGTAAAGTGCTATATAAAGCCAAATTTAAGCCGTGTTGACAATGCGATTCCCACGGGGGGAATCCTATTAATTATATATGCATTTTTGCAAACTTATTTGAAATAAAAATTTTCAAAAAACTTGCAGAAAAAACAGCTCCACCCATTGCAATGCTTTTATCAATAGTATATACTTATCTCGTAAAAATGGTAAGCAGTTAAAATGGTAAGCAGTTAAGCGTTTGTTTTTTGATTTATTTATTCCTACTTTAACGGGATAACTATGCCCAAAAATCGCTTTTTCATGAATTTGAGGTTAATAAACAAAGGAAAGTGTAAAGGCATTTTGACAGATTTATTGTTAATTTGTAAACTTTTGTCAATCTGCTATAAATTTCAATATTAAAAGTGCCACATTTTATCAAATAAAAGTGCACAATTTTTACAACATTTACGGAGGTCTAATAAATGCATACGTCAATATACTCATTCCTCCCCGTAATAGTTTTGCAAACGGTACGATTTTCC
>JAZORN010000092.1:0-7689 GCA_045656645.1 Clostridia bacterium
TAATTATACGATAATTTCTGATACGGACAAGTCCCATTAATATCATCATAAAACCAAAGGTCGAAATAAAATCATTCTCTGTTTTAGTTATAAATGTTCCAACTATAAACATTACTCCAAGTACTATATACGTAATTGCAACGTTTAATCTTGATCTGAGTTTCTTTTTATAATCCATGCTTAATCCTCCTCAAAAATAAAGACATCTTCAATCTTCATATCAAAATATTTTGATATTTTATGAGCCAGTTGCAGAGAAGCTATATACTTTCCGTTTTCAAGCGAAATAATAGTCTGTCTTGTAACATCAACTGCTTTTGCCAAATCATCTTGTGTTATTTTTCTTTCTTTTCGGTATTCTCGTATTTTATTATTCAAGAAATCACCTCCATATATAGTAAAGCTCACTTTACATTTTTATTATAGCATCAAATTTTTAAAATGTCAAGCTCATTTTACATTTTTATAAAATTGACTTGTGTGGTAAATGCAACTTGTAACATTGTAATTTCAAGAAATATATGCTATAATTCTACTGAACCTTTAAGTCTTAGTAACTAAGCGGTTGCTGAGGCTTTTTTTATCCTTAACACCAAAAAGCATACAGTATCAAGATTTATATATTGATTTCTGATAAAGTAGTATCATCGGAAGGAGGCAGAGAATGTGAATTGGATTAGCAGCTTGCAAAAAGCGATTGACTATGTTGAGGAACACATAACCGAGAAAATTGATTATGAAAAAGTAGCGAAGGAGGCCTGTTCGTCTGCATTTCATTTTCAAAGGATTTTTGGAATTATGTGCGGTATAACTCTTGGAGATTACATCCGTATGAGAAGGCTTACCCTTGCGGCACAGGAAATTATGAATACCGATAAAAAAATAATTGACATTGCTCTTGATTACGGTTATGACAGTCCCGAAAGTTTTACCCGTGCATTTTCTAAATTCCACGGGGTTACTCCTACAGAAGTGCGAAGCGGTGCTACAATCACAGCATTTTCGAGGCTTTCCGTAAAACTAATTTTATCTGGAGGTAATCTTATGAATTACAGAATCGAGAAAAAAGATGCATTTAAGGTTGTATGCAAAAGAAAACAAGTAGAAAAACCGGGTAGTGATGTTGCAGCCACAGACATAAGAGAATTTTGGGCGGAGTGCGGACAGAATGGCTCGATGGCAAAAATAATGAAATATATGCCCAAGAGCCCTGCTTTTTGCGGACTTTTAGGCATATGCTTTACAAGCAGTTTAGCTGACAATCATTTTCCATATGGTATAGGCTTTGAATATGAAGGTCAGGAAAATGTTGATTCTGAACTTGATATAATCGAAATCCCTGCTCATACATTTGCCGTTTTTACTTGTAAGGGCAAAATGCCGGAAGCATTCGTTGAAACCTATAAGAAAATCTGTTCAGAATTTTTCCCTCAGAGCGACAAGTATGAATATGCACACGGAGTAGAATTAGAGGTATATCCATCGGACAAAATTGATGATCCCGATTATACTTGTGAAATTTGGATTGCTGTAAACGAGAAGTAACAACCAAACATTTATATCATGCACAAAGGCGAAAGGCGTGACCGCAGTCACGCCTTTTTCTGATTTTTATAGTCCTAATATTAGTTTTCTCGCAAGGATAAACAAGCTATTATCTACCGATGGAATATCTCTTGACAAAGGATCTTTCATATATTCAACATCAGGATTGAAGTCAGGTTTTACAGATTGATAAATTCTGTTTCGTGCATTAAACTCTGCTTCTGCATAAGTGATTTTGCCAGATTTATAATCTTCAATTACAGGAGCGATGATAACTCTTACTTTTTCAATGTTATTTGCATAGAAATCAGGTCGCAAATACATATCCCGGTACTGCCAAATTGCAGCATTTGCAATGTCAACAAGCTCACCGTATCTATAACCATTTGTCTGTCCGTTGAGCCAAGCATTGAAAAATATGCGGTTTGATTTAGCTCTTGCATCGGCATATCCTAAGCCGTTTTGTACCTCGGTTAGAATATCGCCTATAAATTTTTCAACAACAACGATTGCTTCATTTGTGGCATTGCAGGGTGCCGACTCTCTCGGCACCTCTGCGGCATATGTGGTTGTGGTAAAAATACTTACCAAAGTTAAAATTATAATAGCTTTTATAGTTTTCATAAGTTCCTCCAATCCTATCGTGTAATTTCTTTATCCTTTTTCTTGTTCTTTTTAGGGAGCAAAGCTTCTTGTTCAAGTCTTTGTGCTTCGTTATACTTTTCGTTGATACGCTCTGAATCAATCAAAATATTGTTGCACATTCTTACCTTCGCTCGCAGTTCCTTCAGCTCGATATTTATATCTGCGATTTCACCTTTAGCATCTGGCTTGTGGTATAACCTTGACCGCTGTAAAGTCAGTTCGGATATTCTATCTTCCGACTTTTGCTTTATTTCAAGAAGTTGAGCAGTGGTTTCAATATCATTGTCGTAAAGAAAATGAAACTGATTTTGGTATCGTTCGAATTTTATAATCTCCTCTCTAAGATAGAAGCATACTCTTTGGGGAGATTCCCTTTTTCGTATCTTTCCAAACAGATATAAATAATGATAATACAGAGCCTTAAAGCCTTTGAGCTTTATAGGTTCATATTTTTCAAGCCAAGCGTTGTAGTCGGGTTTAGGCTTATTTATTTCTATAAGCTTTATACCATTTCTTGCCGCAATAATACGCTCGTTTATCGCATCGGGAGTGTAGTATTTACCGAGATTATCAAGGCGAACATATTTCTGAGCATAGGTTGGTTTTACGGCGATATATTTGCCCGTATTCTTAACCTCATATCCTCTGCGTTTCAATTCGCTCCAAAAACTTTGTGTTGTATATGAGCCTTCTATTATGCCGTCAATCTCATCTCTTATCTGTCCTCGTATTGTAGGATAGCCGTTTTTCTCTGCCATCCACTCCGCATAATGCTTACCCTTGCTTTTAGGATTTCGTATTACTGACAGATTATATTCTTCACATAGCCTATCAGAAATCTGTTTCATCTTATTGTAATTTGCGGTATTGTCATAATACTTTTTACCATCCGCAAAGGACACAGAGTTAATAACAAAATGATTGTGCAAATGCTCTTTATTTAGATGTGTTGCGATTACAACCTCAAATCTATCTCCCCACATTTCCTTTGCGAGCTTTATTCCGATTTCGTGAGCCATGTCAGGCGTTGTTTCTCCGGGTTTAAAACTTTGTATTGCGTGAAATGCTACGATACCATCCGTTTTACCATAACGGAGCTTTGTTTGATGCATTTTATGTTTTGCTGTATCGGGCGTTGTATTAACACCCGATACATATAAGCTTCGCTCTGTCTTATAATCATCGGAGGCATAGTCCATAACATCATGGAGAGCTTGTATTTGCTTTTCAGTATATTTATCTCCGTCCGTTTTTTCGGGATTGGCAGCATAATTTATAAGTGTATCAACTCTGCCTTTTATGTCCCATATTTTTGTTGTTGCCATTTTATATCGCCTCCCTTAATTTTATCAGGAACGGTGAAGAGAGTATTGATTTGTAAAATCACCTTATCCAATCGTTCTGCCTGACCTCTTAAAAATGCGGTGTCAATTTTATGAATATTATATGTTCCATTTGAAATGGAATAAATATTGGTGGCAATATCTGTAAGCTCTGACATCATTTTATCATAGTCATTTGGTGGTCGTGGTTTGGGCAAATATCCTCTTGCAACTGTTCGTATAAAAGCTGATTTTGTAAGACCTGTTTTTTCTATTGCCTTGTTTAAGGCTTCATATTCATCTTCGCTGAGTCTTACTGAAAAAGTCTTTGTTCTATTGCGCATCTTGCCGCCTCCTTTCGTACTTGGGGTGTTAGGGGTATCCCTTAAAAATCGAATTTGTAATGCCAAATTCAGTGCTTGTTAAAACATTAAATATAAATTATCTCAGCGTAGATAATTTCTTCCGCACACGCTTTAGCGTTGTTCATATGACCAACCCACGCCATCTGTTGAGTCGCTTTGTCAGGAGCATTTTTCTCTGCCTCCTTGATAAATTGCTCTAAGATTTTCTGTGCCTGAACATCAACCTCGTGTAAATGTTCAAACAGTTTTCCGGTCATAAGAAGTGTGCTATACAAACATCGTTTGTTTGATTTCAAATGCTTTTTTCTAAGCCTTCCATACTTGCCGATTTCGTGCTTGCGCTCCGGTACCGTCAAGTTCGGTATGTAACAATTTCCGCATCTTACATACTCAATTCCGTTTTCCATAAATCTTTCTTTCATTAGTAGCTTCCTCCTTGAAATTATTATTTATTTTCTCTAACCACCTCCACAGAGCCGTGTACGGCTCCGTGAAAACGATTAGTAGAATTCTCCTTTGCTTACCCTCTGAATGTCTGTCTGAATAACCGCTCAATATATGCATCGTAGTCTATGAGAGTTCTAAAGATACAACTTGCAAGATAGGGTGTTTCCGATTTGACACCTTTTGCATCTCGGTAAACCTCTACGGCTCTGTCCAAAATTTCCGGCATCATTTCATCAAGTAACTTCTGTCTTATTTCATCGTTGGAATATGTAATGTCATTTACTTTAATACTTTCCTTATTCCAAAGTAGCTCCATAGCCTTTCTTGCTAAATTCTTTTCGGTTTCAGAAGAAAATTCTTTATCTCGTTCGGGATGAAAATAACATTCATCGAGATAATAGTTAAATTGTGTCGTTTTATAATCCACGACCTCACCTTCTTGTTGTAGTGGTTTTTGATAAATGAATATTTATATATAATTCTTGTTTATTTATTTCCCCTCTATATCGGAGAGTGAGTGGGTATTTAATACGGAGGCACTCCCTCCATATTGTGTAGGCAGTGGCTCTATATGATAGAGGCTGCTCGTCTGATGCTTTTTCCCGTTTACGGTATCCTTATATCGCATTTCTTTTGTGATTAAGCCCTTATATTCCAATGAAGCTGTAACCTTATGTACCTGAGATTTACTGATACCGCAATCCAAAGCAATTTTACTTACTGTCGGGTAGCAGGTCATTTTTACTCTGTCTGCTTTCATCACAAGATACGAATAAACCATAAATTCGTAAGCGTTTAACCCACATTTGAATATATCATTATCCATTTTGAAGAAATTTCCACTCACATAGAACCACCTCCTGCGCTCAGGTTACTGTTCTGAAGTCTTCGGCTGATAACTTCGAATTATCAGCCGTAACCTCCTCTAATTGATTTAGCAGAGCGTGACATTCAATAATTGTATCGACGATATCATCAATATCGGTTATGGTTTCAAGTGTTTCTCTTAACTTTTTTAATTCAAGAGCCAAGCGGTCACTTTGGTATTTACCGACATAAATTTCAATTCTTTGATGCAATAAGGATTGTATAAAATACTCTCCCTTTGGCATACCCGATACCTTTATTCTTGCCATCAACTCCGTGTGCTCCAACGGCGTCACATAAAAGCTTACTGTTTTACTACGAACTCTGTTCTCATTCTTCCTTGCCACTTTGTAAACCCTCCTTGTACACTTTATCAAGCTTGTCTGAAAGAACTCTTTGCTTACCCGGATAAACATGGGCATATACATTAAGCGTTGTTTCAATGTTCTTATGTCCTAATCTTTCTTTTACCTCAAGCGGCGGTATTCCCATCTCGAAAAGCAATGCACAATGCGAATGCCTCAAATCATGTATTCTCACATGGTCAAGTCCACTGTTCTTCAATGCTCGTTCTTTCTCGTGCTCCATATAGTATTTAGTTACACCGAACAATCTGTCGTTTTTCTTCAAGCCATAAACAGAATTCATATAATCCTTAATATCCGCAAGAAGAAATTCCGGAGCCGTTATAGTCCTTGTCGATGTATATGTTTTAGTAGGACCATTTGTTTTATGCTTTGTGTCATAGGATTTGTCAATTCGTATGGTTTTCTTTTCAAAATCAATATCCGCAGGAGTTAAAGCAAGCATTTCACCCAATCTCATCCCCGTCCAAAACAAGGTCATAAATGTGACATAGGATTTTTGCTTGTCCATAACACCATCAATGAATTTTGAAAATTCATCAACTGTCAGAAATCGCATTTCATCTGCCTGCTTTCTTCCCATACTGCCTGCCTTTCTGCAAGGATTATTGGCAAGGTCATAAAACTTGACAGCATAATTGAATATTGCACTAAGCTGATTATTGATAGTGTGCAAATATGTTTCAGAATAAGGCTTGCCATTCTTTTTGCGTAGCGACATCATGATATTTTGCCAATTTCGGATATCAGCAGCCGTTATACTGTTTACACTCTTCTTACCGAAGTACGGTAAAATTTTCTTATCAATAATGTTATCTTTCGTTTCACCAGTGGTTGGTCTGATTCTGTTTTCAACATCAGCTCTGTAAATTTTAACAAACTCCTCAAAGTTCATATTAAAATCCGCTTGCTGTGACATCAGAAAGTTTCTTACCCATTCTTCTGCCTCTCTTTTTGTGTTGAAGCCTCGTTTTGTTGTTTTCTTTCGCTCACCCTGCCAATTGGTATATCGGAATTGAATGAGCCATTTCCCGGTTCTCTTGTCTTTTTCAGCCTTCATAGATTAACTACCTCCTCATTGTTCGCCGTAACCGTAACAGCGCTTATTAAAATAGTCTTTGGGTACTTTTCCCGAAAAAACAATATATCCATCTTTTTTAAGCTCGTTGTTCAGACCTCTTATGATTTTATAAGCGTGCCCTTTGGATATTCCGAGCATTTCCGCTAATTCTGTTGCAGTAATGTAGGTTTTGTTCTGAACACTCATTAGCCATCCTCCTTCCATACATTTTGTAGTGTTATCGCTACTTCAATTATATTGTAGCTTACTCGCTACCTTTTGTCAAGAGTAAATTTGAATTTTCACAAAATGTTCATATTTAATAAATTTTCAAAAAAGTGTGGATTTTTTTTATTTTTATGTGTTATAATTGTAGCGAGCAAACTATAAAGGAGTAGAAACGCTATGACAATAGGCGAAAAAATCAAGTATTTCAGAAGCCGTATAGGTATTACTCAAGCCAAGCTTGCAGAACTTTCAGGAATACATCCGGTTTCTATAAGAAAATATGAAACAAATAAAATGGTGCCTCAAGCAGCGCAAATTGACAGGCTTGCAGAAGCTCTTGGTGTAAGTTCATTTGCACTTGCAGGCTTTGAAAATAACATCAGGCTTGAAACCATTGGCGATTTTATGGGATTGATGATTATGCTCATTAAAACTAAAATCGTATCCATAGACGGCGAAAGAAAAGAAAACGGTATGATAAATGCAGATACCGCCGAGTTTGTTATAAATCCATTTATAACAAATTTCTTTGATGCAAAGACAAACAAAGCCAACTTATCTGCTAACACCATTTTGTATTACTTAAAGAATGAAAATATATTAAGCGATATTTTAAAGTGGGAAAGAATTAACCACAGATACGAAAAATGTGCCGCAGAAATCTGCGACACATCAGATAAAGAACTTATTAATATTTTAGATGAATTGAAAGAGCAAAAAGAAGTTATTGAACTTGAGCTTCAGCACTCTAGTATTATGCTAAATTCTAGTGACGGAATATCGGTTAAGTTTCCACCTGACTTTTCAAACTAAAGTAGAAGAATAAATCAAAATTGTACTCAAAA
>JAZORN010000093.1:0-3094 GCA_045656645.1 Clostridia bacterium
AATTTCCTCTTTTTAAACTCTCCGACCTTATATTTAGAAAAATTTTATATAATTTCAATGCGGAGGACGAAGATAGGCTGACGCCTTTCAAGGACGACAAGTTGAAAGAATAAAAATTTTTCAAATATAAGGCATATGCAGTTCATCTTTCAGATGACTATAATGCACCCTTAATACGTTGTATTAAGGGTGCTTATTTTTTTTGAAAGGATGATAAAAATGGCAGAAATGAACGAACTGCAAACTTTAAGACACAGTGCGTCACACGTTATGGCGCAGGCGGTAAAAAGACTTTTCCCCGATGTAAAGCTGGCAATAGGTCCTGCAATTGATACGGGATTTTATTATGACTTTGATTCGGAGCATACGTTTACAACAGAGGACCTTGAAAAAATCGAGGCAGAAATGAAGAAAATTGCCAAGGAAAATCTTAAGATAGAGCGTTTTGAACTCCCGAGGGAAGAGGCACTCGAATTAATGAAGGATGAGCCGTACAAAATTGAGCTTATAAATGACCTTCCCGAGGGGGAGACAATCTCATTTTACAAGCAGGGCGAATTTACAGACCTTTGTGCAGGACCCCACGTAAATTATACGAGCAAGGTTAAGGCGTACAAGCTTCTCAGTGCGACAGGTGCGTACTGGAGAGGTGACGAGAAGAACAAGATGCTCCAGAGAATTTATGCTACAGCATTTCTCACAAAGGACGAGCTTGAGGCGGACCTTCTTATGCGTGAGGAGGCAAAAAAACGTGACCATAACAAATTGGGCAGAGAGCTTGAGCTTTTCACAACGAGTGATGTTATTGGTCAGGGACTTCCCATTCTTCTGCCGAAGGGCGCACGTATAATCCAGCTTTTGCAGAGATTTGTGGAGGATGAGGAGCAGAAACGTGGCTGGCAGCTCACAAAAACTCCCCTTATGGCAAAAAGCGACCTTTACAAGATTTCAGGTCACTGGGACCATTATCAGGACGGTATGTTTGTATTGGGTGATGAAGAAAAGGATAAAGAGGTTTTTGCACTTCGTCCCATGACTTGTCCTTTCCAGTATCAGGCATATCTTAACCGTGGCAGAAGCTACCGTGACCTTCCTATGAGATTAAACGAAACTTCAACCCTTTTCAGAAATGAGGCATCGGGTGAGATGCACGGACTTATCCGTGTAAGACAGTTTACCATTTCAGAAGGACATCTTATGTGTACTCCCGAACAGCTTGAGGATGAATTCAAGGGATGCTTAGAGCTTGCAATATATATGCTCAAAACTCTTGGTTTGTACGAGGATGTTTCATATCGTTTCTCGCAGTGGGATCCCGATAACCGTGAAAAGTATATAGGAACAACAGCGCAGTGGGATGAAGCGCAGGGTATAATGGAGAAAATCTTAAACCACCTTGAAATTCCCTATAAAGTAGGTGTTGGCGAGGCTGCGTTCTACGGTCCTAAGCTTGATATTCAGATTAAGAACGTATTTGGTAAAGAAGATACTCTTATCACAATTCAGATTGACCAGATGCTTGCACAGCAGTTCGGTATGGAATATGTGGACAAGGACGGAAACAAGAAAAATCCGTACATCATTCACAGAACATCAATCGGCTGTTACGAAAGAACACTTGCTCTTCTTATTGAGAAGTATGCAGGTAAATTCCCCGTATGGCTTGCACCTGTGCAGATTAAGCTTCTCCCGATTGCTGACCGTCATCTTGACTATATTTATGAGGTTAAGAAAGAACTCGAGAAAAACGGCATCATAAGAGTTGAGGTTGATGACCGCAGCGAAAAAATCGGTTACAAAATACGTGAGGCACAGCTTGAAAAGGTACCGTATATGCTTGTTGTAGGTGACAAGGATATTGAAAATAATACTGTTTCCGTACGTGACAGACGTGACGGCGATATGGGAAGTATGGCGCTTTCTGACTTTATCGCAAAGGTAACAGAAGAGATAGAAAATAAAGTTATTAAATAAGTTCGGAATTCGGAATTCGAAATGCAAAATTAAGGTAAAAAATAGGACTGTAAATCAGTCCTATTTTTGTTGGTTTATAAAGTCTAAGGCGGCATTTGATGTATTGAGCAGGTTTTCTGTAAGCTCTTTTGCCTGTATAATATAATCCCAAGCTACGCTCGCTTTTACGTTGGCTATCTTCAGATCATATTCTGCGGTCAGACGCCCTTTTTCAGTTTTGAAATTGATCGTATTAAGGTAGTCGTGCGAAACTTCACCTGCAAGAAAATCAGCCTTTTCAAGTAAAAAATTAAGGTTGCTTACATTGTCTACTATTCCTATGAGCATAATAGAGGCTTCTTTTAAATTGGTCTTTTTATTCATATAAACATCTCCTTTTAAATAAAATATATCACAAATTGAGATAAAAGTCAATATCTCAATTTGTGATGTGGTATAATAATAAAAAATCATAAAGGAGATTTAATTATGAGGCTTAAAGATTTGCGCGAAGATTCGGATATTCCGCAAAGAGTAATTGCCGAGTATTTAGGAATAAGACAAAATACATATTCACAGTACGAGAATGGACAACGACAGATTCCTCTCGAAATGCTTGTAAAATTATCGGAGTATTTTAATGTATCTGCTGATTATATCCTTGGCATCACAAACGTAAAAAAACCATATCCTAAAAATGATATTTAGGTAAAAAGGCTCTGCGTCAGGTAAGGCGTGGAGCCTTTTTATCTTATAGGAAATCAGTTATAATAGCTTTGTAGCTCAATAATTAAGCGAAGCTTAAGAAAGTGAGCGGAACGCTCGGCAATGTGTCCTTTTGGTGTCAAAAGGACCAAAAACGTGGGGGTTTCGATTCCCCCACACCCCCGAAACGACCTCGCAGGGGCGATTTTAATTTTGGGCATGCCACAGAATTAATAATTGGTCTTTGTTTATAAATTTGCTTTTCTTTCATTGCGCCGTCCGCATTGAAAAACTTATTTTCAAGATGGACTAAAAATTGCCCGTCAGCAGCGGAAATTGATACGGGCAATTTTTACCCAAGAAAGCAAAGCAAATTTACAAACCCTGAGACAGTGGAATTTAGATAGTTTTATATCACACTAACTACAGCGATAAA
>JAZORN010000094.1:0-75881 GCA_045656645.1 Clostridia bacterium
TCAGAGCTTCTTGATTAAAAATATTATTATTATACGGGAAGGGAAAATACAATGATAAAAATACTTTTTGTATGCCACGGGAATATTTGCAGGAGTCCTATGGCAGAATATGTACTGAAGGATATAGTCAAAAAACTCAATATTGAGAATGAGTTTGAAATTTCCTCCGCAGCAACAAGCACTGAGGAAATAGGAAACGGTGTCTATCCTCCCGCAAAAAGAAAGCTTGCGGAACATGGCATTTCCTGCAGCGGTAAAACAGCCCGACAAATGACCAAGGAGGACTACAACTATTACGACTATATTATAGCCATGGATAGAAATAACCTCAGAAATATGGTGCGCTTTGTAGGTGATGACCCGCTTAGAAAGGTATCTTTAATGATGGATTATACCGATACACCGCGTGACGTAGCAGACCCGTGGTATACAGGAGATTTTGAGGCTACGTGGTGTGATGTCAGAAATGGCTGTAAAGGTCTTTTAAGGAACCTTGAAATGCTTTAAAATCTCCATTTTGCTGCGGCGAAAAACTTTTTCAATATTTTTGAAAAAAATGATTGACAAATCCAAAATTTAGTTGTATATTATACAGGTAGCCTTTGGGGCACAACTAAATAATGCCGAATTGTGTAAGGGTAGCACAGCAGACTCTGACTCTGTTTGTCTGGGTTCGAATCCTAGTTCGGCAACCAAAAAACCACTAACGGCTTTGGCTGTTGGTGGTTTTTTTGCAAGAGCAGGATTCAAGCCCTGGGAGGGCAACGAACGTTAAAAAAACGATTGACAAGTCGTTTTTTCAATGAATTGCCTAACGGCACGAATTAAAATCTGCAATTTTATGAATCGAGTCTTATGGCTAATCAGTTTTTAAAAGTAGTAATTCCCCGGATGATAAAAAAATGAAGAAATTTTGTTTTTTTTCTTGTATAGTGTCTTTTTTTGTGTTATACTACATCTAGTAATAATATTATCGGAGGGATACATATGGAACTTAATAACTACAGAAGCGTTACTCCGCTTAAGAGAAAAAGAAAGAAAATAACCGCATCAGCAGCTGTAGTACTCTGTCTTATCAGCCTTATTGTAGGTGTAATATGCGGAAGATCTGCCGTTTCCAACAAGCAGGCACAGGAAGCACAGGAAAAGATTGATAAAATTCAGTTTGATATGACAGCTGAAAATGAGGCTCTTCAGAATACAATAGAAACACAGAAAGAAAAAATTAACAGCCTTAAACAGCAGCTTGCACAGGCACAGGTTCCTTCAGAAAATGATGATGCTGATTTATCCGATGCTGATGAAGCAACTGAGGATGAAAATGCAGATAAGGAACAAACCAAATCCTCCGGAGGATTTTTCAGAACACTTCTTATCATTCTTGTAATTGTTGTAATTATCGGTTGCGCCGTTTATGGTGTTTCTATCTTCCTTAAGAAGAACGAGGAATATGATGATGACGAAGACGACGAAGATTATGACGATGATGACGAATATTATGATGATGATGATGACGAAGATTACGAGGATGATGACGAGGACGACGAAGAATAAAAGTAATATTTGTTAATGATAGTGGTGTTTCCCCGAAAAGGGAACACCACTTATTTTTATACATCTGTGAATTTGTCGCTGTTTTTTCTGCTTGATTATCAAAAAAATATATGATATAATATATCAATATGTATACATATGAGAAGAAGGTGTTAGTATGTACCTTAAACGAATAGAACTGCAGGGCTTTAAATCCTTTGCTGATAAGACTGTGATAGAGGTCCATCAGGGGGTAACTGCCATTGTAGGTCCTAACGGTAGCGGAAAGAGTAATATCTCCGATGCTGTGCGTTGGGTAATGGGTGAGCAGAGTGCAAAAACACTTCGCGGAGGAAAGATGGAGGACGTCATTTTTGCAGGTACGCAAAAAAGAAAGCCTCTGGGTTATGCGGAGGTTTCGCTTGTGCTGGATAACTCTACCCATTTTCTGCCTTGCGACTATAATGAAGTAGAAATTACACGCCGTGTTTTCCGCAGCGGTGAAAGTGAATATATGATTAACCGTACCGCCTGCCGACTTAAGGATATAAATGAACTTTTTATGGATACCGGTCTCGGACGTGACGGATACTCGATTGTGGGACAGGGTAAAATAGCCGAAATAGTTTCCTCAAAGGGTGAAGACCGCCGCCAGATATTTGAGGAGGCGGCAGGTATATCAAAGTACCGCTACCGTAAAAATGAGGCGGAGCGTAAGCTTAACCATACAGAGGATAATCTTGTCCGTGTGCGTGATATTTTAGGCGAGCTCACCGAGCGCGTAGAACCACTCAGAAAACAAAGTGAAAAAGCAATAAAATACCTTGACCTTCGTGAAGAGCTTAAAGGGATAGAGGTAAGTGCACTGCTTGAAATTACCGATGCAAAGCGTGAAGAAAGCGTGAAAACGGGAAAGCTTTACGAAGATGCCGTAAATGAGTTTGAACAGGCAAAGGCACAGCTTGATGAATACAATGAAAAAAGCGATGTTCTCTACAGCCAAATAAAAGAAACAGACGGCGAAATTGACGCTCAGCGTCAGCGTCTTTTAAAGCTTGAGGGCGACTGTGCCGCTATTGAAAATGAAAGAGCTATTATTAAAAACAATATAGAAAACCATAAGGTAAATATCGTCCGTATTGAAACGGAAATATCAGGCTGGTCCCAAAGGGAGGAGGGTATTCGTGCCCAAATCACACAGTTTGAAAAACAAAAAGCAGACGAGAATGCACGTTTCCTTAAACTGGCGGATGAACTCGGCGAGCTTGAGCAGGAGGATAGACTTATAGGTGAGGAGGTTTCCCGTCGGGTACGGGCACTTGATGCGGCCCGTGAGGAGGTTCTTAATCTCCGTTCCAAAAAGAGTGAAGCACAGTCAAGGCTTGATAGTATTGACCTTATAACTCAAAACATAGAAACACGCCGTTTCTCTATTGAGGTTGATATTGCTGCTGCTTCTGACGATATTAACCGACTCAGTGCAAAATGCAGTGAGCTTTCCGAGAAAGCGGAAAGTGCGCAGACTGAATTTGATAAGCTTTCCGACTTGGTTTTTGATGCAAACAAGAGCTACCACGATGCAAACAGGAAAAGCGGGGAGCTTAAAACAAAATATAACGAGATGTCAACGTCCCTGGGTGAAAAGCAGGGAAGAAGAAAAATGCTTGAGGAAATGGAGCGCGGGCTTGAGGGTTATGCCAGAAGCGTACGTGACCTTCTTCGTGCAAAGGATGAGGGGAAATACAGCGGAGAACTTATGGGAGTTCTCAGCAAGCTTATAACCGTTGAAAAGAAGTATACCACGGCTGTTGAAACAGCACTTGGCAATGCTATGCAGAATATAGTGGTAAGAACGGAAGACGATGCAAAAGAAGCCATAGAATTTTTAAAGAAAAATCATATGGGCCGTGTTACGTTTCTACCTATTTCCTCTCAGGAGGGAAGAAGACTTGATAATGAACAGCGTGTAATGCAAAATGAAGGTGCACTGTTCGTTGCAAGTGATGTTGTAGAATGCGATAGCTCCATTTCGGAGGTTATCGAGGCACTTTTGGGCAGAACTGTAATTATGGATAATATGGAAAATGCAGTAAAGCTTGCAAAGGCTACACACTATAAATTTAAGATTGTAACCCTTGCAGGGGAAATTCTTCAGCCCGGCGGAAGTATTACGGGCGGTAGTGTAAACAAAACGCAGGCACTCTTAGGCAGAAAGGATGAAATAGAGCGCCTTAGTATTGAGTGTGAGAAGCTCACGCGTGAAACTGAAAAGCTTGAGGACGAAATTGATGACTGTATGGAGCTTGCAGAGCAGAGCCGCGAAAAGGAGGCCGAGCTTCGCGAAAAGCTTTCGGAAAGCGAAAATAAGCTAATGAAAATCAAGGCAGAAGCCGATATGAAGCAGAGCCTTCTGGAAATGGCACATCAGCGATTTGAAAAGCTCAGTAATGAGAAAACACAGATTTCGACCCAACAGACCGACACAGTGGAAACAAAGAAAAAACTGCGTGAAGTCCTTCTGGGCAGTGATGAGCTTATAGAAAAGGCAGAGACTATTGTTAAGACAAAGCAGGACTCATTGCGTGAGGAAACAATAAAGCGTGAGCAGCATTCTGTTAAAGTCATTGATAAGAAAATGGAAATGAACAGCGTCCAAAAGGATGTAGAGCTTGCTCAAGAGAGAATTGATGATGCTAAAAACAGCATTATCAACTCTCAGTCGGATTACAGGGCAAAGCTTGACGAGAAAAAGCATCAGGAGGATATGATAGCTTCTCTTGAAAAGCAGATTGAAGAAAATCTTATGCGCCAGAATCAGTGCGGTATTGCCATTGAGTCTATGCGTGAGGAAATAAAAGCCCATCTCAGCGGAAGAAGCGGTAGCGACAGTGAACTTGAAAAACTGCGTGAGGGAATAAAACAGCTTAATGAACGTATACTGGTACTTCAGGGCGAGGTTGTAAGAATTGAAAACAGGAAAAATAAAATTGAGGAAGACCTGGAGAGTGCCGCAAACAGACTTTGGGACAACTATGAGCTTACTTATAATTCGGCTCTCGAATTTAAAAAGGATATAGGTTCGCTTTCTGAGGCTCAAAAAATAATCGCACAGCTTAAAAATTCTATAAGGGCACTTGGTAACATCAATGTGGATGCTATTGAGGAATATAAGGAAGTAAAGGGCAGATATGAGTTTTTAACTACACAGGTTAACGATATGGAAAAGGCAAAAGCTGACCTTGAAAAGCTTATCGGTGAAATGATGGCTGTAATGCGTGAACAGTTTGCACAGAAGTTTGAGGTTATAAATAAGCTTTTCGGTAAAAGCTTTGTGGAGCTTTTCGGCGGTGGCAAGGCGGAGGTTAAGCTATTAAATCCGCTTGACACTCTCGAAAGTCCGATTGAAATTGAAGTTCAGCCGCCAGGAAAAAAACTGCAGAGTATTACACTGCTTTCAGGCGGTGAGCACGCCTTAACGGCAATTGCACTGCTTTTTGCATTGCTTCAGGTTTCACCTGCTCCGTTTTTGGTGCTTGATGAGATTGAGGCGGCACTCGATGATGAAAATGTTTACCGTTTTGCAGACTACATCAGAAACTATGGTAATAATACACAGTTTGTCGTTATCACACACAGAAGAGGTACTATGGAGGCGGCAGACATTCTTTACGGTGTTACAATGCAGGAGAGAGGCGTAAGCAGACTTCTTTCAATGAAGCTTGAGGATGTAGCGATAGAGGAGTAATAGCTATGGAAATGAACACAGAAAAAAAAGGACTGTTTGCAAGACTTAAGGACGGCTTGGGTAAGACAAGAGACTCCTTTAATGAAAAGCTCGACGGAGTATTTGGCGTATTTAAAAAAATAGATGATGACCTTTATGACGAACTTGAAGAAGCACTTATTATGGCGGATATAGGGGCACGTGCATCCTTTGAAATTGTGGAGGAATTACGCGAACGTGTAAAGGAAAAGCACATTACAGATGCCGAGGGAGCAAAGGACGAGCTAAAATCAATTATCTGCGAAATTCTTCAGGGCGGAGATAACAAGCTCCACCTTGATACAAAGCCGACAGTAATACTTGTAATAGGTGTTAACGGAGTAGGAAAGACAACAACAATCGGAAAGCTTGCAAGTAAGCTTAAAAAAGAGGGTAAGAGTGTTATCCTTGCGGCGGCAGATACCTTCCGTGCGGCTGCTGCAGACCAGCTTGAGGTATGGGCGGAGAGGAATGATGTTTCCCTTATTCGTCTTAGCGAGGGGGCAGACCCTGCGGCAGTTATATTTGATGCGTGTAATGCGGCGAAAAGCAGAGGCGCAGATGTATGCATATGCGATACTGCAGGCAGACTTCATAATAAGAAAAATCTTATGGACGAGCTTGGAAAGATATACCGTGTGATTGAGAGGGAGCTTCCCTCTGCAAGCAAGGAAATCCTTTTGGTGCTTGATGCGACAACAGGACAGAATGCAGTAAATCAGGCTGAGGAATTTGATAAGGTTGCAAAAATCAGCGGAATAGTTTTAACTAAGCTTGACGGAACGGCAAAGGGTGGCATTGTTGTAAATATTTCAAAGATGCTTAGTGTCCCCGTTAAATTTATCGGCGTGGGCGAGGGTATTGATGATTTACAGGAATTTGACGCAGAAGCCTTTGCTAAAGCTTTATTTTCAGAATAATTATTAATACGGGGCTGTAGCAAAATGTATATTTATGCAATCCATTAAGTGGGGACGGTCCTGTTTTGTCACAAAAAACATAGTTTTTAGTGACAAAAGACTTAAAAAGTCTGTCAGGAGCCGTCCCCGAATGGCTTGCATTGTATATTAATACATTTTGCTGCAACCTCGTATTTTTTGCAAATAAATGTTGTTTTTTTCTGCAATATATTATATAATACAATAGTTAAATACTATAAAGGGGTTTTTTTATGTTGGGAAGAACTGCATATGACATAAAATCAATACTTGAACGTGACCCTGCGGCAAGAAATGCCTTTGAAGTGGCACTTCTTTATCCGGGATTTCACGCAGTGCTTTTTCACAGATTTGCACATATGCTCTATAAGTGCGGTTTAAGATTTGTTCCGAGGCTTATAAGTCAGATTTCAAGGTTTTTTACAAAGATTGAAATTCATCCCGGTGCAACAATAGGAAAAGGACTTCTTATAGACCACGGCTGCGGCGTGGTAATCGGTGAAACTACCATAATAGGCAACGATTGTACGATTTATCAGGGGGTTACGCTCGGTGGTACGGGCAAGGAAACGGGAAAACGTCACCCAACACTCGGTAACAACGTAATGGTCGGTGCAGGTGCGAAGATTTTGGGCCCGTTTACCGTTGGTGATAACTGTAAAATTGCGGCAAATGCCGTGCTTCTGCGTGAGGTGGAGCCTGACAGTACGTGCGTAGGCGTTCCCGCAAGGGTTGTAAAGCGTGGCGCAAAGAGGGTGAATGACCTTGACCAGGTGCATATCCCCGACCCCGTAAGTCAGGAACTTTGCAAAATGGCAGTAAGGATAGATGCTCTCATGGCAGAGCTTCAGGAACTTAAAAATAACAATGACAACGAAAGGTAGTGTGTCTATGAAATTATATAATACATTAACCAGAAAAAAAGAGGAATTTAAAACTATCACCCCCGGTGAAGTAAAGATGTATTCCTGCGGTCCTACGGTTTATAACTATTTCCACCTTGGAAATGCAAGACCGTTTATTGTGTTTGACTGTTTAAGACAGTTCCTTGAATACCGTGGATATAATGTGCGTTTCGTGCAGAACTTTACCGACGTTGATGATAAGCTTATAAATAAAGCACGTGAGGAAGAGTGCACTGTTAAGGATATTGCAGAAAAGTATATTAAAGAATACTTTGTTGATGCAAAGGCACTCGGCATTAAAGAGGCAACCGTTCACCCGAGGGCAACGGAAAACATTGATGCTATTATTGAAACTGTAAGCACACTTATAGAAAAAGGACACGCATATGAAGTAGACGGTGATGTTTATTTCTCCGTTGAAAGCTATAAGGAGTACGGAAAGCTCAGCCATCAGCCGCTTGACGACCTTGAAAGCGGTGTGAGAAAGGAGCTTGACGATAAAAAACGTCATCCGATGGATTTTGCACTCTGGAAAAAGAGAAAGACAGAGGATGAAATCGGCTGGGAAAGTCCGTGGGGAATCGGAAGACCGGGTTGGCATATCGAATGTACGGCAATGGTTAACCGCTACCTTGGTCATACGATTGATATTCACAGTGGCGGCTTTGACCTTATTTTCCCGCATCACGAAAATGAAATTGCGCAGAGCGTATGCGCAAACGGTGCACCGTTTGCAAACTACTGGCTGCACAACGGCTTTATAAATGTAAATAACGAAAAAATGTCCAAGTCACTTGGTAATTTCTTCACAGTGCGTGACATTGCAGAAAAATACGATTACGAGGTAATAAGGTTCTTTATGCTTTCAGCACATTACAGAAGTCCAATTAACTTCTGTGATGAATTGATGGATGCTGCAAAGAACGGTCTTGACAGAATTTATAACTGCATAGACAATATAGAATTTCTTCTCGGCAGTGCGCAGAGCGCATCACTTAGCGATGATGTTAAAAATGCAATGGACGGATACAAAGAAAAATTCATCGCTGCTATGGAGGATGACCTTAACACGGCAGATGCTATTTCAGCTATTTTTGAGGCGGTAAGATTTGCAAACAGCCTTAAAAATGCATCAAAGGAAGACCTCGAGTGTGTGAAAGATACCATATTGGAGCTTGGCAATGTTCTCGGACTTCTTAAAAACACAAAGAAGGAAAGCCTTGATGAAGAAATAGAAAAGCTTATCGCCGAGCGCACAGAGGCGAGAAAAAATAAGGACTGGGCACTTGCAGATAAAATCCGTGACGACCTTAAGGCACGTGGCATAGTTCTTGAAGATACACCTGACGGTGTAAAATGGAAGATTGAGAAATAAGGTGTGTGTATGTTTTTTACGCAAAAACAGTTGAAAGCCAGAGAGTACAGTCCTCTTGCACTGGCGTATATAGGCGACAGTGTATATGATTTATATATAAGGACAAGGGTACTCGAAAAGGGTAACAGACACGTAACGGATATGCATAAGGACTCTGTACGGTTTGTAAAGGCAAATGCACAGGCACAAAGTGCCCACGCATTTGAAAAGTTTCTTACAGAGGATGAAATGCGTGTCTTAAAGTGGGGCAGAAATGCAAAAAGCAACACATCACCCAAAAATGCAGATATTACAGATTACCGTCTTGCGACGGGATTTGAAACACTTTTGGGGTATTTGTACCTCGAGGGTGAAACAGAGCGGCTTTCCTTCCTTATGGAAAAGGCATATGCCGCAATTGAAAGTGAATAGAATTATATATTAACATAGGAGTGATAGTAACAATGAAAAATTCAACACAAATTCATGCCTATCAGGCAAGAAAGCACGCTCTTACCGGTATTTACAATGCCGCATCAGGCCATCCGGGCGGAAGTCTTTCAATAGCTGATATTCTGTCAGTGCTTTATTTTGAAAAGATGAACATTGATCCTGAAAACCCGAAAATGGCAGACCGTGACAGATTTGTTCTTTCAAAAGGTCACTGTGCGCCTGTTCTTTACGGTATTTTGGCAGAGAGAGGGTATTTCCCCACAGAGCACTGTGCAACATTCCGTCAGGCTTCTTCAAATCTTCAGGGACATCCTGATATGAAGGGCGTTCCCGGTGTTGATATGTCAACAGGTTCACTTGGTCAGGGTATTTCTGCAGCAAACGGTATGGCACTTAGTGCAAAGCTTGATAACAAGGATTACCGTGTATATACAATTTTAGGTGACGGTGAAATTGAAGAAGGTCAGGTTTGGGAGGCTGCTATGTTTGCGGCACATTATAAGCTTGACAATCTTACAGCATTTCTTGATTTTAACGGACTTCAGATTGATGGTGACATCAGAGAGGTTATGAATTCAACCCCCATCGATAAGAAGTTTGAGGCATTCAACTGGAATGTAATTACAATTGACGGACATGACTACGACCAGATAAGAAATGCAATTGACGAGGCGCAGACAGTAAAGGGTAAGCCTACCATTATCATAGCAAAGTGTGTAAAGGGTAAGGGCGTATCATTTATGGAAAATCAGGCAGGCTGGCACGGCGCTGCTCCGAACAAAGAGCAGTTTGAACAGGCAATAGCAGAGCTTGATGCAAAAATTGCAGAGCTTCAGGCGTAATTAAGCTTTAAAAGAAAGGAATGTGTGAATTATGGCTATAGGTGATAAGAAAGCAACCCGTGAAAGCTACGGTATGGCTCTTGCGGAGCTTGGTGAAAAATATGATATTGTTGTTATGGATGCTGACCTTTCCAAATCAACAAAGACAGATACTTTTAAAAAAAAATTTCCTGAAAGATTTATAAATACAGGTATTGCGGAGGGTAATATGCTCTCAACCGCTGCAGGTCTTGCAACAACGGGTAAGATTGTTTTTGCAAGCTCCTTTGCAATGTTTGCTGCAGGACGAGCTTTCGAGCAGATCCGTAACTCTATCGGTTATCCGCACCTTAATGTAAAAATCGGTGCAACGCACGCAGGTATCAGCGTTGGTGAGGACGGTGCAACACATCAGTGCCTTGAGGATATGGGTATTATGCGTACTATTCCCGGAATGGTAATTATCAATCCTGCAGACCACGTTGAGGCTATGGCGGCAGTTGAGGCTGCAGTTAAATACGAAGGACCTGTATATCTTCGTTTCGGCAGACTTCCCGTACCTCAGATTTATGATGAAAATACATACAAGTTTGAAATCGGTAAGGGTGTTCAGCTTGAAGAGGGTACAGATGCAACAATCGTTGCAACAGGTCTTATGGTGCCTTATGCTCTTGAGGCACGTCAGCTTCTTAAGGCAGAGGGTATTGATGCAGCAGTTGTAAACATTCATACAATTAAACCTATTGACAGAGAAATCATTAAAAAGGCTGCCCAAAAGACAGGCGCAATCGTTACTGCAGAGGAGCATAATGTAAACTGCGGTCTTGGCAGTGCAGTTGCAGAGGTTCTTTGCGAGGAGTGCCCCGTTCCTATGCTCAGAGTAGGTACGCAGGACGTATTCGGTAAGAGCGGTAAGCCTTACGAGCTTCTTAAGGAATACGGACTTTCTGCAGAAAATATTGCAGAACAGGTTAAAAAAGCTATCAGTTTGAAAAAGTGAAAAAGTAAGGATTTGTTTGAATGAACGAACTTTTAAAAGAACTTAATAGTCAGCAAAGAGAGGCCGCGACATCAGTTGGCGGCCCTCTTCTGGTATTAGCAGGTGCGGGCAGCGGAAAAACACGTGTGCTGACATACAGAATTGCATATATGATAGGTGAAAAGGGAGTAGCCCCGTGGAATATTCTTGCCATAACCTTTACCAATAAAGCGGCAAAGGAAATGGCAGACCGTGTGGAAAAGCTTATCGGCGAAACTGCAAAGGATATGTGGGTGAGAACTTTCCATTCTGCGTGTGTGCGGATATTAAGACGTGATATTGACCGTATCGGCTATGACAGAAATTTTAATATAATTGATTCAGATGACCAGAAATCAGTTGTGAAAGAGTGTTTAAAGGAGCTTGGTTTTGACGAAAAGGAATTTCCGCCAAGAAGTGTTATGAGTGAGATTTCCTTTGCAAAGGACAAGCTTTTAACACCCGCAGAGTATGCACTCGAATACGCTGATGATTACAGAAAAAAACAGATTGCAAATCTGTATTCGCTTTATCAGAAGAAGCTTAAAGTGGCAAATGACCTTGATTTTGACGATTTAATTATGCTGACGGTAAAGCTTTTTTCTGATGCGCCTGATGTGCTGGAGTTTTATCAGAATAAGTTCCGCTATATCTTAGTAGACGAGTATCAGGATACAAACAAGGCGCAAAACGAGCTTATTATGATGCTCGCAAAAGAGCATAGAAACCTTTGCGTTGTCGGTGATGACGACCAGAGTATATATAAGTTCAGGGGTGCAGATATTTCAAACATCCTTGACTTTGAAAAGGAATTTACCGATGCACGTGTTATAAGGCTTGAACAGAATTACCGTTCAACGCAAAATATCCTTGATGCGGCAAACAATGTTATAAAAAATAACTTTGGCAGAAAGGGTAAAAACCTCTGGACAGACAAGGGTGAGGGTGAGAAAATCACTGTATACAAGGCACCAAATGAGCATGATGAGGCATCATATATTGCCGACAAAATGTATTCTTTAAGCATTAACGGCTACCGCTACAGTGATATGGCAGTGCTTTACAGGGCAAATTCCTCCTCACGTACACTTGAAGAAGTTTTTATGCGTAAGGCAGTGCCCTACAGAGTTCTGGCAGGTCTCAGGTTCTACGACCGTAAGGAAATACGTGATATGATTGCGTATTTAAGGCTTATCAAAAACCCTGATGATGATATAAGCCTTAAGAGAATTATTAACACTCCGTCACGAAAAATCGGTAAGGTTACGCTTGATAAAATTGCGGCGGCGGCCGAGCGTGAGGGATGCAGCCTTCTTAAAGCGATAGGAAATCATATTGATACTCTTGGTGCATCTGTGGCTGAGTTTTACAAGCTTATAGAGGAGCTTTTAGTCATTGCACGTGAAAACACAATTCCTGAACTTATAGAGGCTGTTTATGAAAAAAGCGGCTACAAAGAGTTTTTAAAAACTGATGAAAAGGCTCAGGAGCGTGACGAAAATATCGGTGAGCTTATAAACGGTGCCGCAAATTATACAGAGAATAACGAGGGAGCAACGTTTGAAGAATATATGGATAACCTTGCCCTTATAAGTGATATTGATAATTATGACGAGGAGCTTGATGCTGCCGTATTTATGACAATGCATGCAGCAAAAGGTCTTGAGTTCCCGATTGTATTTATATGCGGATTTGATGAAGGTATTTTTCCAAGCTTTATGAGTGGCTACAACAGTGAAGAAACGGAGGAGGAACGACGCCTTTGCTATGTGGGCATAACCCGTGCGAGGGAGAAATTACACCTTACGTGTGCACACAGCCGTATGCTCTACGGAAAAACGTCAAATTACAAGCCTTCAAGATTTTTGGAGGAAATCCCCGAAAATCTTAAGGAGATAATTGATAATTCACCAAGCTCAGGTGATTATGATATAAAAATTCCCAAGGCAGTAAGCCATAACGCACCTGAAAGCTCGCTGTATGCGAGTGCACCCGCTATGCCAAGGCGTGAGAAAACGCAAGTCTTTAGTGCGGGGGATTGTGTAATCCATAAAAAATTCGGCAGGGGAATTATTATCAGTGCAAATAGTGTCGGAAATGATATTCATTACGAAATTGCTTTTGAAAGCGTAGGAACGAAAAACCTTCTGGGACTTTACGCAAAGCTTGAAAAGGGTGATTGATGTGTATAACGATTTTG
Source organism: Clostridia bacterium (assembly GCA_045656645.1). GTDB lineage: Bacteria > Bacillota > Clostridia > UMGS1883 > UMGS1883 > UMGS1883. The sequence goes on from JAZORN010000094.1 coordinate 12,986, forward strand.
CCTATTTATATGATGAACTGATTAATGATGTTGATTACAAAAAATGGGTTGATTATTATTATAAGATTTTCAGCCGCTTCGGACATACCCCAAGGCTCGGTCTTGACCTCGGCTGCGGAACGGGTAATATGACAACACAGTTTGCAGCGAGAGGGGTAGATATGACAGGTGTTGACCTTTCTGAGGATATGCTCGCGGTAGCACGTGAAAAGTCGGAGGGTATGGACATACTCTACCTTAATCAGGATATGCGCAGTTTTGAGCTTTACGGAACGGTTGATTTTATTATTTCAAGTCTTGACTGTATAAACTATATCACCGATAAAAGAGATTTGCTGAAGGTTTTTCGCCTTGTAAACAATTACCTTGACCCTGGCGGACTTTTTATATTCGATATTAATACCCGATGCAAATTAGAGAATATTCTGGGAAATAATACATATATACTTGAAAATGATGATGTGTTCTGTTCGTGGCAGAACGAGTATGATAAGGTTCGCAGAATTTGTGATTTTTATCTGACGTTTTTCTGCAAACAAGGAAACGTATACGAGCGCTTTGATGAACAGCACTCCGAAAGGGCATATGATATACCTGAAATAACTGCTCTTATTGAAAAAGCAGGGATGAGAGTTTTAAATGTATATGATAATCTAAGCTTTAATGCACCAAAGAAAAACAGTGAAAGAGTATTCTTTGTGGTGCAGGAACAGGGGAAACGATGATGGTTGTAGTTATAGGCGGCGGTGCGGCAGGACTGATGGCGGCAATTACTGCGGCACAAAACGGTGCCGATGTAACGGTAATTGAAAAAAATGCCGATGTTGGAAAAAAGATTCTCATTACAGGTAAAGGCAGATGTAATGTGACAAATGCGTGTGTGACGCAGGAAATTTTTGAAAACATTCCCACAAACGCAAACTTTCTCTACAGTGCCATTTACGGCTTTACAAATTATGATGTAATGGATTTTTTTGAAAACTGCGGCGTACCACTCAAAACAGAGCGTGGAGAGCGTGTGTTTCCTCAAAGTGACCGTGCAAGGGATATTGTAGATGCACTGAAAAGAAAGGCAAACGGGCTTGGTGTAAAAATAATTCGCGGACGCGCAGAAGAAATAATTACCAAGGGCGAAAAAATCAGCGGAGTTAAAACTGATGCACAGACCATTTTTGCTGACAAGGTCATTGTAGCCACGGGCGGAAAAAGCTATCCTAAAACAGGCTCAACGGGGGACGGATATAAAATAGCTCAAAAAATAGGGCACAGTGTTACAAAGATAAAGCCTGCCCTTGTACCCGTTGAAACGATAGAGGATACGTCAGCACTTATGGGGCTTTCGCTGAGAAATGTCAGCGTAAGTGTATTTGATAAAAATAACCGTAAGCTGCACAGTGATTTTGGCGAAATGCTGTTTACGCATTTCGGTCTTACGGGCCCTCTTATTTTATCTTCAAGCAGCCATATGGGTGAAGCACCTGACGGGGTACGGATAGAAATAGATTTAAAGAGTGCACTTGACGAAGAAACCCTTGATAAAAGAATTTTAAGAGATTTTGAAAAGTATAAGAACAGAAATTTTGAAAATGCACTCTCTGACCTTCTCCCGTCAAAAATGATTGGGTACATTATAGAGAGGTCGCAAATTGACCGTTTTAAAAAGGTTAATTCTATTACAAAGGAAGAAAGAAAACGGCTTTTATATACGTTAAAGCATCTTACCTTTACAGTCAAAGGTTACCGCAGTGTAGAAGAGGCTATTGTAACCTCGGGCGGGATTAATGTTAAAGAAATCAATGCCTCTACAATGGAAAGTAAGATAGTAAAAGGGCTTTATTTTGCAGGTGAGGTAATTGACGTTGATGCATATACGGGCGGTTTTAATCTGCAGATAGCTTTTTCGACGGGCGCATTGGCAGGCGAAAAAGCTGCAAAGGAGGAAATGAAAGAAAATGACTAAGATTGCAATTGACGGTCCTGCGGGTGCAGGAAAAAGCACAATTTCAAAGAAGGTGGCATCATCACTCGGGTTTGTATACATTGACACGGGTGCAATGTACCGCACAGTAGGATTAAAGGCGGTAAGATGCGGTGTAGATACAAATGATGAAAAAGGTGTTATAGAGCTTTTGCCCTCTCTTGATATTGACATCAGGCACGAAGGGGTAGAGCAGCACATCTACCTTGACGGGGAAAATGTCTCGGACAAGATACGCACACCGCAGATTTCAATGGCAGCAAGCAATGTTTCAAGAATCCCTGCAGTAAGACTTGCAATGGTTGATATGCAGAGAAAGCTTGCCCAGAATCACGACGTAGTAATGGACGGCAGAGATATTGCAAGTTATGTTTTACCTGATGCTGAAATTAAAATCTTTTTAACGGCATCTGTTGATGCACGTGCAAAAAGAAGATATGACGAGCTTTTGGAAAAAGGCGAGAGTGTAAGCTTTGAAGATGTGAAAAAAGAGATGATACAGCGTGATACAAATGACTCTACACGTGAGTTTGCACCGCTTACTGTTGCAGACGGGGCAGAGGTTATTGATACATCAGAGCTTACCCTTAGTGAGTCTATCGATAAAGTAATTAATTATGTGAGGGAAAATATAAAATGAGTTTTTATAATATAGCGATTAATGTTATCGGCTGCGTTTTAAAAGTATGTATGCGCTTTAAAATCAAGGGAAAGGAAAATATCCCTTCGCAGGGAGCCTTTCTTTTGTGTTCTAACCACATGAGTGCAATGGACCCTATATTAATTGCGGCAGGGTGTAAGCGTCAGCTTACCTTTATGGCAAAGGAGGAACTTTTTAAGGTGTTTCTATTAGGGCATCTTATAAAAGCCCTTGGCGCATTTCCTATAAAGAGGGGCAGAGGTGATGCAGCGGCAGTTATGGCAACTCTTAAAATAATGAAAAGGGGCGGCGCAACGCTTATTTTCCCCGAGGGAACACGAATGAAAAAAGGTGAACGCAAGGAAGTAAGCGGCGGTATTATACGCCTTGCAATACAGTCAGGTGTGCCGATAGTACCTGCATACGTTACGAAAAATACTGTTACATACGGAAAACCGATTTCTTATGATGAGTACGTAGAAAATGTTCAGGATGCGGGCAAAATGCAAGCACTTGCAGATAATTTAATGGACACAATTTATTCTCTCGATAATAAGAAATTACTTCAAGAGGTGGGTTGATTGAGTACACTGACAGTACAGATTGCAGATAAGGCGGGCTTTTGCTTTGGTGTCAGCAGAGCGGTTAAAATCGCCGAGGAGGGGGCAGAAACCAAAAAAATCGCAACACTCGGCCCGATTATTCATAACCATTTTGTAACAGATGCACTTAAAGAAAAAGGTGTTCGTATTATAAATTCCCCGCTTGAGGCACAAAAGGACGAAACCGTTGTTATAAGAAGCCACGGTATAAGTAAAAAAGAGCAGGAGCTTCTTATAGAAAATAACATAGACTTTATCGATGCGACGTGTCCGTTTGTGAAGAAGATACACAATATAGTAAAGGATGCTTATGCCGAAAATCAGGAAATTGTAATTATCGGAGATAAACTGCATCCTGAGGTAAAGGGCATTAACGGGTGGTGCAATGACAGTGCGGTTGTTATCGAAACTGCCGAAGATGCTGAAAAATTGACATTTTCTGTTAAAAAAGAGGTGTGTGTTGTAGCACAAACAACTTTTGAACGGGAATTATGGAAAAAAATTACGAAAATTATAAAAAAGACTTGCCAAAGTGCTATAGTTTTTGATACAATATGTAGTGCTACGAATGAACGACAAAAATATGCCGCTCAGCTTGCAAAAGAGAGTGATGTATTTATAGTTGTCGGCGGCAGACATAGCTCAAACACTAAAAAATTATTTGACATTGCCGCAGCTCTATGTAAAAACACCTTTTTGGTGGAGGAGGCGAGTGAGCTTCCCGAAAACATTGCACAGCTTGGACATTCGGTCGGTATAACCGCCGGTGCATCGACACCGGAGCATATCATTAAGGAGGTTTTAGAAACCATGGTAGAAGAAAAAAACACTAATATTCAAGGAAATGGAGAGCCTACATTTGCCGAGGCATTTGAACAATCCCTCGTCACTTTAAATACAGGACAGGTTGTAACGGGTACCGTTATCGGCATTACCCCCACAGAAGTATATGTAGACCTTGGCTATAAGGCTGACGGCATCATCCCTGTGGACGAGCTTTCTGACGATCCGTCAGTAAGCCCCAATGAAGTTGTTAAGGTTGGCGACGAGGTTGAGGTATTTGTTGTAAGAGTTAACGATGTTGAAGGCTATGTAAAGCTTTCAAAGAAGAAAATTGATGCTATCAAGGGATGGCAGTCAATCGAGGCAGCTTACGAGTCTGGTGAAATCCTTACAGGACGTATTGTTGAGGATGTAAATCGTGGCGTAATCGCACTTGTAAACGGTTGCAGAATTTTCATTCCTGCTTCTATGGCAAGTGAGAGATTTATGAAGGATCTTTCTTCTCTCGTTGGAACAGAGGCAAGATTTAAGATTGTAAACATCCGTGAGGACAGACGTGGCAGAAAGGCTATCGGATCAATCAAGGTTGTTGCACAGGCAGAGCGTGCTGAAAAGGTTGAAAAGTTTATGGCTGATGTAGAAGAGGGCAAGACATACACAGGTACTGTTAAGACTCTTACAGATTTCGGTGCATTTGTTGACCTTGGCGGCGTAGACGGTCTTATCCCGATTTCTCAGCTTAGCTGGCAGAGAATTAAGCATCCGTCAGAGGTTCTCAGTGTTGGTGACAGCGTTGAGGTTACAATCCTTAAGGTTGACAAGGAAACTACTAAGGTTTCTCTCGGATATAAGAAGGCAGAGGACAACCCCTGGGAGATTGCGAAGAGCAAGTTTAACGAGGGTGACGTTGTAAGCGCTAAGGTTGTTCGTCTCGTTCCGTTTGGTGCTTTTGTTGAGCTTATCCCCGGAATTGACGGTCTTATCCACATTTCTCAGATTGCTGATAAGAGAATTGGTAAGCCTGCTGACGTTCTTACCGTTGGTGAGATGGTTGATGCTAAGATTACCGAAATCAACTGGGATGAAAAGAAAATCGGTCTTTCAATCAGAGTTTTGATTGAAGAGGCTAAGAAGGAAACTGAAACTAATACAGAGGATGCTCCTGCTGATGTAGAAGTTACTGAGGAAGCAGCAACAGAAGAATAATGAAAACTAAAAGGCTTTGACGTTTCGTCAAAGCCTTAATTTATCAAAAATGTCACGATTTGGGGACAGTCCCCAAATGGTCACATTTTTGGTTTTACAAAGCTAAATTTTGGGATAAATTTTCACTTGCTTCTTTTATATAAAAGTTTTCTTCTTTTAAAAGATGCGGGTCTTCTTTTAAAAGTGCTTCTGCGGCAATGCCGCTCTTTTTAAGTACATCAAGGTCATTTGCAAGGTCTGCAATTTTAAAGTGCAGAGCACCGTGCTGACGTGTGCCGAAAAAGTCGCCCGGACCACGAAGTGTTAAATCCTTTTCAGATATTTTAAAGCCGTCGTTACTTTTTGTCATTATTTGCATACGCTCTTTAATATCATCTGAAAAAGAGGAGCAAAAAAGTACACAATAGCTTTTACTGCTTCCACGTCCTACACGCCCCCGAAGCTGATGCAGCTGACTAAGTCCAAACCGTTCTGCGTTTTCTATTACCATCAATGTTGCCTCGGGTACATTTACGCCAACCTCTATAACAGTAGTTGATACAAGGATTTTACTTTGTCCGCAGATAAAATCACTCATAGCCTTTTCCTTGTCCGCACTTTTCATTTTGCCGTGGACAAGCCCCATCGGTATATCTGGGAATATTTTTGAGGATAGGTGAGAAAAATGCTCCTCTACAGATTTAAGGGGAATATTTTCTGATTCCTCAACACTGGGGCATACAATATAACAACGGTTATTTTTCATAACCTCTTTGCGGATAAATGCATATATACGCTCGCGCATATTTTCGCCCACACAGTAGGTATCAATTACCTGTCTTCCCGGCGGAAGCTCCCCGATAACTGAAATATCCATATCTCCGTATATAATAAGTGCAAGAGTTCTTGGAATAGGTGTGGCAGTCATTACAAGGGTATGTACATCATTGCCCTTTTCACTAAGTGCCATTCTCTGCCTTACGCCAAAACGGTGCTGTTCATCCGTTATTGCAAGGGCAAGACGCATAAAACTAACCTTTTGTGTGATAAGTGCGTGCGTGCCGAAAAGTGCATCTATTTCGCCGCACTTAAGCTTTTCATATATTTCGCGTTTTGTTTTTTGCGATGTGCTTCCCGTAAGGAGTGCGCATTTAATTCCCAAATTCTCAAGCATAGGGGAGAGGTCATTATAATGCTGACGTGCCAGTACTTCTGTAGGAGCCATCATTGCCGCCTGATTGCCGTTTTTGACGCAGACATATATTGAAATAGCGGCTATTACTGTTTTACCGCTTCCGACGTCGCCCTGAACAAGTCTGTTCATAACAGTGCCTGAGGACAGGTCAGAAAGTATCTCATCCGTAACCTTTTTTTGCGCATTTGTGAGGGTAAAGGGAAGGGAGGAGAGAAATGGTGTAATATTTTTATCGGTAAATTTTATACCATTCTTTTTTTCGGCAGATATTTTCATTTTCCGCAGTGTTGTCTGCAGAATGAAAAATTCCTCAAACACAAGCCTCTTTTTTGCTATTTCAAGAGAATTTAAGTCAGCAGGAAAATGTATGTTCTTAATTGCAAATTCAAGTGGGCATAACGAGTATGTGCGAAGCACAGAAGGCGGAATTATATCACGCATATAGCTGTGATACAGGCGGTAGCTCTCCATAATTAAATTACGCATAAATTTTTGCGAAATACCGCTCGTAAGGGGATATATGGGAACTATACATTTAGTACATTCTTTTTTTGATGAAAGCTCAAATTCAGGGGAAAGTATTTCCTTGTTTTTACCCCTGATATTAACCTTTCCGTAGAAAGAATATTCATAGCCAACCTTAAAATTGTTTTTTATGTATTTGTTATTAAAGAATATGCACGTTGCAATTCCCGTATCGTCACGCACCAAAAGCTTGTAGTAGGTAAGCCCTTTACGTACAAAATGCTCCGTCACGGGTGAAACTACAATTGCATTAACGCAGTGATAATTTCCGTTTTCAATATCAAAAATTTTAGAAACCTTTGTTCTGTCCTCAAAACGCACGGGAAAATGTGTTAATAAGTCCCAAACGGTAAAAACGCCAAGGCGAAGCAATTGCTTCGCCTTGGCGTCGCCTATTCCTTTAAGTGACCTGATATCAGTTTCCATAGGGTTTAACACTTAGCATCACCTTAGTAATCAGCTTGGCTTTCCGAAGACTCTATTCAACAGAAACGATGTAGTAATACACACTCTGCCCGCCGTTTGCCACAAGTACATCTGCATCGGGGAAAGCTTCCTCAACTGCATCGGCAATTTTCTGTGCATTTTCCTCTGTTTCATCAGCACCGTAGTAAAGAGTTATAATTTCACTGTCCTCATCAGCAATTTTTGAAACGAGGTTAAGAGTTGATGTGAAAATATCATCATCTGCTGAAAGAATATGTCCTGAAGAAACACCGATAATATTTCCCTCACGGATTTTCATACCGTCAATTTCAGTATCCTTTACAGCGTGTGTAACACTACCGCTGACAACTGTAGAGAGTGCTTTTTGCATTTTCTGCGTATTTTCCTCAATTCCTGCGGCAGGTGAAAAAGACATCATTGCACATATTCCCTGGGGAATAGTGGTTGATTCTATTACAATCACCTTGCACTGGGCAATCTGTGATGCCTGCTGTGCCGCAAGAACAATATTTTTATTATTTGGAAGAACAAATACTGTATCAGCATTTGCGTCCTCTATTGCCGCTAAAATATCCTCTGTGCTTGGATTCATTGTCTGACCGCCGTGAATAATGTTTGTTACACCAAGCTCACGGAAGGTATTTACAAGACCGTCACCATTTGCAACTGAAACAACGGCAATTTCCTTATGCTCTGTCGGAGCTTTTTTCTCCTCTTTAGTATCTGCTAAAAGGTCAGTATGCTGCTCACGCATATTTTCAATTTTAATATTTACAAGCTCACCGAGTTTTACAGCCTGCTCAAGAACAAATCCGGGATGATTGGTGTGAATGTGCACCTTAACAATATCATCCTCATCAATTACAATCATACAATCGCCCTTAGGCTCAATTGCGGCACGCATTTTTGCCGCGGTGGTCTGTGCGTTGTATTTATTTATAATAAATTCAGTACAGTATGCAAATTTAATATCCTCTGTGCTTATAGTGCTCTGCGCAGGTTTTGAAGAAACTGCAGAAGCCGTTTCTTTATCGGTAAGCTCAACGAGTTTTCCATTTATTGCTGAAAGAAAACCTTCAAAAATAAATACAAGTCCCTGACCGCCTGCATCAACAACACCCGCCTGCTTAAGCTGGGGGAGCATTTCCTGAGTTCTGGCAAGAGCAGTGCACATATCGGTGTAAACAGTTTTCAAAAGCTCTCCTGCGTCATCGCCCTCATAGCTTTCGGCACTTTCTGCCGCTGCACGGATAACTGTAAGAATTGTACCCTCGGTAGGCTTCATAACTGCACCGTATGCAGTATCACAGCCACCACGAAGAGCCAAAGCAAGAGCCTTTGCATCTATACTGTCACCTGACGTAATTTTTTTTGATATTCCACGGAAAATCTGTGAAAGAATTACGCCTGAATTACCCCTTGCACCACGAAGAGTTGCCTTGGCAACAAGATTTGCAACCTCGGACACATCAGAGATTGCATCACCCTCAACATTGCGTGCGGCATTTATAAAGGTAAGCGACATATTTGTTCCCGTATCACCGTCGGGGACGGGGAATACATTAAGCGAATCAACAAATTCACGGTTATTACTTAAATTGTGGGCACCCGATATTATCATCTTTGATAACATAGATGCATCTATAAATTTAGTCATAAAAAACCTCCGAAACGTCAGCTATTCACACGAATGCTTTCAACGAATACATTTACAGCCTTAACATCCATACCGATAAGCTCTGAAAGGCGGTATTTTACACCGTGAATAATACTTTCACAAATCGCATTGATATTAACGCCGTACTGAACAACTATGAACATATCTACAGTGATTTCATTTTCGCTGACAGATATTTTAATTCCCTTAGCAAGGTTGGAAGGTTTGAGCAGACTTACAATACCATCTTTAGGACTGCGGATAGCCATACCTACTACACCGTAGCAGCTTGTGGCAATTATACCGGCTGCGTTTGCGATAACGTTGTTTGATATAGTAATGCTGCCATATTGATTATCAGTTTTTACTGCCATAATAAAACCTCCTTAAATTTCTAAATTATATTATAACCCAAAAGACGCAGTTATGTCAACATTTCTGTGTGTTTATTAGATGAAAAAGCGGTTTTATCGCTTGTGAAAAGAATAATCTGGCGATTTTCAGACAAACTCTCCAAAAGTTCGACAGCTTTTTTGCGGCGGGTATCATCGTACTGCAGAAACGGCTGGTCAAGAATAAGAAAAGCCGTCTCATCACCAAAAAGCATATCAATAAGCGCAAGCCTCAGTGAAAGATAAAGCTGATCAACCGTGCCACCTGAAAAAAGCTCGCTCTTTCTTGGAATATCCATATCTATTGACAGATTAAACTGTTCATCACTAAAGAGCTTTGTATATTTGCCAGAGGTTATTTTGCTGAAATATTCTGATGCTTTTTTATTAAGATGCGGGGTAAAATTACGCTGCATCTTTTCGTGTGCTGTATTTAGTGAATTAATTGTAAGCGTAAGGATGGATAAACGTTTTTCAAGTAATGTTCTCTTCTCATAAAAGCTGTCTATGTTTTCTTCGCCATTTTCTGAAAGCTGCATTTTAAGTGAGTTAATTTTAAGCATTAGTGAACTTAGCTTTTCCTTTGCAGTATCAGCATTTTCTTTTAAGCTTTTAATTCTTGTATCGTGCAAAGCTTTGTTTTTTTCAAGCTCTGAAAGCTCGTCTTTAAGCTTTTGTATTTCAATATCAAAATTACTTTCTATGGATGTATTTTTTGCCCTTATGCCTAAAATTATAAGTGCTGCCGAAGCTATAATAAATATTAATGAAAAGGGAAGAAAAGTTACTGAAAGAATGGCTGATAAAATTCCGCTAAGAATATATATTTTTTTTCTTGAAAAGGAAGTCTTATTAGCGGAAGTGTTCTTTTGCACTTCCTTTTCTTCAATTCGTCCCTGAAGGTGTGCAATAGGGGAGATAAAGTCTTGTGAAAGCTCATTTTCATAATTTTTCTTTGCTTCATCTGCGCTTTTTTGCATACAGGGTAAAACTTTTTGAGCATCCTCAAGCTCTGAAAGCTTTAATAGATATATTGCACGCTTTTTTTCAAGGTCTGCAATTTGCGTATTTATTTGCGAAAGTGTTCCACCGCTACCACGCAGGGGCTTAATTTCACGCCGTGCGTTTTCGAGGATTTTTATTGCCTTTTCAAAGCTTACATTTTCATCTCCGCCTGCGCTGATGTTTGAAAGCTTCTGCACAATTTCTTCATTTGTTCCGTTAAATGCCGTTGAAAGCTGTTTAAGGCAGAGTGTTTTTGAAAAAGTATCACTGCCTATGCCGATAATCTCTTCCGGCATAGAGGAAAGCTCCTGGCCTGTAAGGGTATTATAGACACGAAGTGTATCCTGCTTTTTAACAGAGCCTGCCTTTCGGTAGATTGTTATATCATCACCGTCTGACAGATGAAGTGTTAACTTACCCTCACAAACACCGCCGTCCCAGGGAGTGTATTTTTCACGCAGAGATGCGCTTTTTCCACGGTTATCTCCAAAACCGTAGAGCATTGCGTATATAAAGCTCATTATTGTGCTTTTTCCGCTTTCATTATCGCCAAGAATAACGTTTAATCCGCTATCGAGGTTTATTGTCTTATCTTTAAATTTTCCAAAAGAAATAATTTCAAGTGATTTAATTATCATAACGCACCTCCTATTCGTCCTGCAAGTGCGTCCAGTCCTGCCTTTGCGGCTAAAAGAAAATCTTCTTCACTTGGGCAGTTTTCTCTTAATTCACGAAGAAAGGCACCTCTTATACTTTCTTCTTTTTCCAGTTCTTCAATTACATAGCTCGCTGTGGTTTCGTCAGCTATTTCAAGATGAAATGCATAAGGCTTTAACTCATTTTCAATAAATTCACTGCTGAAACCTCTTTCATCATAATAATCTCCAACAAACGTAACACGGTAAAAATCTGTATCATTAAGCATTTCCTTGGCGGAGGTTATAATTTCGTCAGTACTTTTTCCGCTAATATCAAATATAAAATTATGATACTTTCTTTTTGTAAAAGAAACGGGTGTAATAATTGTTTCTTTATCTGTAATTTCTGCGTAAATAAAGCCACAGTTACCGTCATCGTTAAATTTATGTCCTTCGGGTGTGCCGGGGTAGGCGCACTTAATTTTATTTATATCAAAGACTTCTCCGTTGTGAATATGTCCAAAAGCTGCATAATTGCAGGGAATAGAGGAGAGAACCTCTTTTTTTATAATGTTATAATCACTGCCCAAAGTAAGGTCGCCGTGAAGACACATAATATTAACTTTATTCTCTTCAAAACTGCAATCAGAGAATGAAGGGGTTACGGAAGATGTGCTGTAGGATTTTCCCCAGATTACAGCACTCGTATCCTTAAGTGTAAAAGAATGCTCAAAGCAAGGAAAAATATGTACATTATCTGAAAAATAATCCTGCCTTGCAAAAGGAGATTGTGAACACATATAATCGTGATTTCCGCAAACAATAAAAACCTCAATGGGAGAAAGTGAAGAAAGGACATTCCTTACAAAGTCACAATCAGCCTTTGAGGGGGTTGGTGTATCAAACAAGTCACCGCAAATTAAAAGAGCATCTGCAGCCTTTTCTTTACAGAATTTTGCAATAAGGGAGAGCGAATCACGGATTTCACCGCTTCGCATTGCGGCATTTTGAGTGCTCAGCCCCTGACAGGGGGCACCGATATGTAAATCTGCACAATGAACTATTTTTAATGGCATAGCTTCATCCTCCGAAAAAAACATTGAAAAGGGAGCCGATTAATGGTATACTTTTATTTGCTAAGTCTTGCGACCAGGCGGCATATGGGAGTGCCCTGCGAAGAAAACTTTTCTTCATATTCAGTCATAATATTGCCTTCAAAACCACTGTTGTGAAGGTCATATGTAACATCGGAAAGAGAAAAACCGTTTGCGGGGAAGCTTTCAAGGGAAAAATCAAAAAGCTCTCTGTTATCTGTTTTAAAACAGATTTCACCATTGTCTTTAAGAATTCTTTTGTAAATTTCCAAAAATCCCCCGTGTGTAAGACGTCTTTTCGCATAACCCTTTTTAGGCCACGGGTCACTGAAATTAAGGTAAATTCTGTCAACCGATTTATCAGGGAAGGTTTCACCGAGATACTCAAAGTTTCCACGCATAAAACGCAGGTTTTCAAGCTCAGCATTTTTTGCTTTTTCCATTGCAAGTACAATTACGTTTGAAACCTTTTCAATTGCTATGTAGCGTATATCGGGATTAATAAGTGCGGTTTTAGTTATAAAATTTCCTTTGCCGCATCCAATCTCTATATGCAGGAGATGACCCTGCACAAAGCTTTTTGCAGAGTCATCATATTTTAAAAGTGATAAATTGCTGCACTCCTCAAGTCTTTCCTCAAGGTGGCTGCGTGTCCTCATTCTCATTTTAATTGTCCTTTCCGCCCTTGGCGTAAACTTTATCACGACCGCTTATCTTTCCGTACATTTCTACGATTTTAAACTTTATTTCAAACGGAAGATTGCCGCCACTGCTTTGTGCAGTAATCAGGTCGTAGCTGTCTTTATCAAGCATTGATTGAAGCTTTGCACCAGCCTCATCGCTGTTTGTTGTTCCGTCAACAAAACAAAGAGGGGGAAAGAGAACGCACCACCAGTTTTTTCCCTCTGCTTTACCCAGTTTTACACGTACGGCATCATAAGAACCTGCAGGAAGGGAAATATTATTATAGTGCTTTGTCGGGAATTTAAATTTCCCGTACTCAACATCCACATTATAGTCATAACCGTTTTCACGTACAATGCTTTGTGCAATGCTTTTATATATATCAAGATTTTGTGCGACGTCAGCTTTTTTTGTAAAATCACTTTGACTATGCTCCAAAAGTGCGTCGCGAACCTTTAATTTTAAAATCTGGTCATAATCAGTATCACTGTTGGCAATTACGTGAAGCCTTACAATTTTTTGTGAAATCTGAGAGCTTACGTTTGTTGAATATCCAATCAGAATAAGCAGTACCAATAGCGAAACTGCAATTGTTGTGAAAAATTTTTTCATTGGGCAACACCTCATATGAAAGTATTACCGCAATAAAGAAATTTTATACAGGAGAGCAAATATAAACTGTTTTGTATTTTTTCCACAGTTCATTTTTTGCGTGGCGTGCCTCGTCATATGTGCGGAAAATTCCAAATACAGTAGGACCGCTGCCACTCATCTGTGCCTTTATAGCACCAAGCTCCATAAGCTGCTCTTTAAGCGAGGATAAAACGGGATGCTCCGCTATACTGACCTCTTCAAGGACATTTCCCATACCGCTTGCAATTGTATCAAGGTCTCCGTCGTGAAGTCCTCTTATAATTGCATTGGTATCGGGACGGGCGAAATCTGAGCAGGAGTCGATTTTTTCATAAACAGTTTTTGTACTGATTGAAAAAGACGGCTTTACAAGCACAATACTGCATTTTGGAATTTTGGGAAGTGAAGAAAGCTTTTCACCAATTCCTTCTGCAAGACGTGTTCCACCCAATATGCAGTAGGGAACATCTGCACCGATATTAACACCGATATTGCAAAGCTCTTTAAGGGAAAGCTTTGTTTCAAAGAGGGTGTTCATAGCTTTAAGAACTGCGGATGCATTACTGCTTCCCCCGGCGAGACCTGCGCCTACGGGAATACGTTTTAAAATATTTATGCTGACACCAGCCTTAATGCCGGTATATTTAAAAAATTCTTCTGCAGCCTTATATGCTAAATTGTTATTATCAATGGGAAGATAGGGAAGATTTGTTGAAAGCTCTATCCCATGCTTTATCTGAGTTACGGTAACGATGTCAAAAACCGATACAGTCTGCATTACCATCTGTACGTCGTGATAGCCATTATCCCTTTTACCGAGCACATCAAGAGACAAATTAATTTTGGCAAATGATTTTGCAACAGTTTTTTTCATAATACACCTCTAAAATAGTCTTCTATTTATTATAATTCAAAATATTAAAAAAAGCAATAGAATTTTATCAAAAGGAGAGAAAGCAATGTTTTATATAGGATGTCATCTTTCAGCATCAAAAGGATTTACACATATGGCAAAGGAGGCAAAGAGCATAGGGGCAAACACATTTCAGTTTTTCACACGAAATCCCCGTGGCTTTGCCGCAAAGGATATTGATGAAAATGATGTTAAGGAATTTTTGCAGTTTACAAAGGAAAATAACTTCGGCAAAATCCTTGCGCACGCTCCATATACACTAAACCCATCCTCCGCAGATGAAAGGGTACGCGACCTTGCCTTAAGGATAATGGAGGATGATATGCTGCGTATGGAATATATTCCGGGAAACCTTTATAATTTTCATCCGGGAAGCCACGTTGGGCAAGGGGCGGAAAAAGGAATCTGCCTTACTGCAGAGCTTTTGAATACTATTCTTAAACCAAATCAGACAACTACAGTCCTGCTTGAAACAATGTCGGGAAAGGGTAGCGAAATCGGAAGAAGCTTTGAAGAATTAAGGGCGATAATTGATAAGACCGAGCTTAAGGAAAAGGTTGGTGTATGTCTTGATACCTGCCACGTGTTTGACGGCGGATATGACATTGTGAATAATCTTGAGGCTGTTCTTGATGAATTTGACAATATCGTAGGCCTTGACAGACTTTATGCAATTCATATGAATGATTCCAAAAATCCTTTTGAAAGCCATAAGGACAGACATGAGAAAATAGGCGAAGGTTCAATCGGACTTTCTGCAATGAAAGCGATAATAAATAACCCGAGATTAAAAAATCTCCCCATTTTCCTTGAAACGCCAAACGAGCTTGACGGATATGCTGCAGAAATAAAAATTCTTAAAGAAAATTATATTGGATGATAAAAAAGTGTTTCCTTTTTTTAGATTTTGTGTTAATATATAATTTAGGTAATTTTGAGTATTTAGTTTGAAGGGAGCAGCTATGCAGGAAAACATCAGAAACTTTTGTATAATTGCACATATAGACCACGGAAAGAGCACTCTGGCAGACCGTCTTTTAGAGCTTACAGGCAGTATAGAAAGCCGTGAAATGTCAGAGCAGCTTCTTGATAATATGGAGCTTGAAAAAGAGAGGGGCATTACAATCAAGGCACGTGCCGTAAGGCTTAATTATAAAGCAAAGGACGGCAAGGACTATGTTCTTAACCTGATTGATACACCCGGACACGTTGACTTTAACTATGAGGTGTCACGTTCCCTTGCTGCGTGTGAGGGTGCGCTGTTAGTTGTTGATGCTTCTCAGGGAATAGAGGCACAGACACTTGCAAACACGTATCTTGCGCTTGACCACAATCTTGAAATACTTCCCGTAATAAATAAGATTGACCTTCCAAGTGCAAGACCTGATGAAATTGTGAAGGAAATAGAAGACGTTATAGGTATTCCTGCCGAGGAAGCACCGAAAATCAGTGCGAAGAATGGCATTAATATTGAGGAAATTCCTGAATATATAGTGAAAAATATTCCTGCACCAAAGGGTGATGTAACGCTTCCTCCGCGTGCGCTTATATTTGACTCCTACTATGATTCATATAAAGGCGTTATTGTATATGTGCGTGTTATGGAGGGCGAGATAAAGCCGGGGATGCGTATCCGCTTTATGGCAACGGGCGGTGAATTTGACGTTGTTGAAACGGGATATCTGCATCCTAAGTGTATGATGCCGTCAAATTCTATAAAAGCGGGTGAGGTTGGCTACATTGCGGCAAGCATCAAAACGGTGCGTGATACGCAGGTTGGTGACACTGTAACAGATGCGCAAAACCCTGCAAAAGAACCGCTTGCAGGCTACAGAACGGTTAACCCTATGGTTTACTGCGGTATTTATCCTGCCGATGGTTCAAAATACGGCGACCTTCGTGATGCCCTTGAAAAGCTGCAGCTTAATGATGCATCGCTTTCGTTTGAGGCGGAAACAAGTGCGGCACTCGGTTTTGGTTTCCGTTGCGGATTTTTAGGACTTTTGCATATGGAAATTATTCAGGAGAGGTTAGAACGTGAATTTAACCTTGACCTTGTTACAACGGCGCCGAGTGTTGTATATAAAGTTCATAAGGTAACGGGGGAGGAAGTTTACGTTTCAAATCCGACCAATCTTCCCGAGCCTGCAGAAATTGATTATATGGAGGAGCCTTTTGTAAATGCACATATTTTTGTTCCTCAGGAATATGTAGGTGCAATTATGGAGCTTTGTCAGGACAGAAGAGGAAATTATGTAGGTATGACCTATCTTGATTCTGAACGTGCAGACCTTCATTATGAGCTTCCATTAAACGAAATAATATATGATTTCTTCGATGCTATAAAGAGCCGCAGCCGTGGCTATGCATCATTTGACTATGAAATGAGTGCATATGTAAAGAGTGACCTTGTAAAGCTTGATATTCTTCTTAACGGTGATGTTGTAGATGCACTGAGCTTTATTGTACATTCTACAAAGAGCTATACACGTGGCAGAAGAATTGCAGAAAAGCTTAAGGAAACCATTCCCCGTCAACTTTTTGAAGTTCCTATTCAGGCGGCTATCGGAGGAAAAGTAATTGCAAGAGAAACTGTCAAAGCTATGCGTAAGGACGTTCTTGCAAAATGCTATGGCGGTGACATAACAAGAAAGAAAAAGCTTCTTGAAAAACAGAAGGAAGGTAAAAAGAGAATGAGACAGGTCGGCAGTGTAGAGCTTCCGCAGGAGGCATTTATGTCCGTTCTCAAGCTTGATTGATATGATTTATATACACATACCGTTTTGTGTCAGAAAGTGTCTGTACTGTGATTTTTATTCCGTTACTGATATAGGTTTAAAGGATGCGTATACAGATGCCGTTATAAAAGAGATTATTTCCTTAAAAGGGCTTAAGACAGATACCGTCTATATCGGGGGTGGAACACCGACAACACTTGGCGATAATCTTTTAAAGATAACCCAGGCTGTAAAAGAAAATTTTATTTTATCAGATAACTGTGAATTTACTGTGGAGGCTAACCCAGGTACGGTAAATAAAGCTTTGCTGAAAAATCTTTATTCTCTTGGTGTCAACAGAATAAGCCTTGGTGCACAGAGCTTTAATGATGATGAGCTAAAGGCACTTGGAAGAATTCATACCTCAAAAGAGATTTTTGAAAGCTGTGATATGATAAAAGAGGCGGGATTTAAGAATTTCAGCCTTGATTTAATGCTCGCAGTGCCACATCAAACTATGGACAGCCTTTCATATACTCTTAGGTGTATAGAAAAGATAAATCCGCCCCACGTATCGGCTTATTCGCTGATAGTTGAGGAAGGAACCCTTTTTTATAATATGGATTTAGATTTGCCTGATGAAAATACGGAACGGGAAATGTATTATTATGTGACTAATAGGCTTAAAGCTAAAGACCTTTACAGATACGAAATATCAAACTTTGCAAAAAAAGGGTTTGAGAGCAGACATAATACGGGTTACTGGACGGATTGTGAGTATTGGGGAATTGGTGCAGGCGCACATTCGTATAATAACGGCGTGCGATATCAGAATGCGTCTGATATAGTGCATTATATAAAGGGTGAAGGACTAAAAGAGGATGTTATTCCTATTTCCGAAAAAGAAAGAAGGCTGGAGCTTTTTATGCTCGGTCTTCGGATGACAAAGGGTGTTTTATACGGCGGCGAATTTCCCGAAAGGGTAAACCCGCTGATAGAAAAAGGACTTTTGGAAATCAAGGACGGTCATCTTCGTCTGACAATGCGTGGGTGCGACATGGCAAATCTTGTTTTTATGGAGTTTTTGAATGATTGATTGCAGAGAGTATGCCTTAAAGCTTATTACATTTCGTGACAGAACACAAAAAGAGCTTCGTGATAAGCTTAACCAAAAGGGCTATGATGAAAATACAGTAGAAGATGTAATTGCTTTTTTAGAAGAATACGGATATATAAATGATTTTAAATATTCACAGCATTTTATAAACGATTGTGTTAACCTGAAAAAGTGGGGAAAAATCAGAATACGAAGTGAGCTTTTAAAACGTGGAGTAAAGCGTGATGTGTTTGAAAATATACTTGAGGAAGCTTTTTTGGATGGCAGTGAAGATACTTTGATTAATCAAATCCAGACACGTTTCAAAAATTCTGATTTGGGAAACATTAAGGAGCGCACAAGGATATTTAACTTCTTTTTAAGACGAGGATACTGTGCAGAAGAAATCAATGGTGCACTGAATAAAGCTTGTTCCTTTAATGATATTATGACAGAGGAGTATTTTTGATGGCAATTAAGGTTGGTTTTGTATCGCTTGGATGTAATAAAAACTTATGCGATACTGAAAATATGATGGGCTTACTCGCTCAGAGTGGCTTTGAGATAACCCCTGATCCATATGAGGCACAGGTGTGCATAGTAAACACTTGCGGATTTATAGAAAGTGCAAAGCAGGAGTCGATAGATACAATCCTGGAAATGGCGCAGTATAAGGAAGAAGGAAACTGCACCCTTCTTGTAGTGTGCGGATGTCTTGCTCAGCGCTATGAAAAAGAAATACGTGAAGAAATGCCCGAAGTTGATGTGATTGTCGGTACAACGGCAATAGAGGATATTGTTACGGCAGTTAAAGAGGGGCTTTCAAATCAGAAAAAATCATACATATATGATATTGATAAATGTCTTGGAGAAAATCTTCCAAGAATTCGCACTACACCGCAGTATACGGCATATCTTAAAATTGCCGAGGGGTGCGACAACAGATGCACATACTGTGCTATTCCATATATAAGGGGTAAATACCGTAGCAGAAAAATGGAAGATATATTATCTGAGGCAAGAGCGCTTGCCGATGACGGTGTGCGTGAAATTATTGTGGTTGCGCAGGATACCACACGTTACGGAATTGACCTTTACGGCGAAAGAAAGCTTTCGGAGCTTCTTCAAAGCTTATGCGAAATCTCTAAAATAGAATGGGTGAGAGTTCATTACTGCTATCCCGAGCAGATTGATGAAAAACTCATAAAAACTATGAAAGAGCAGGAGAAGATAGTAAAATATCTTGATATTCCCGTTCAACACGGATGTGACAGTGTTCTTAAAAGAATGGGCAGAAAAACCGACGGGAAGAGTATAGAGAGCCTCGTTGAAACTCTGCGAAGGGAAATCCCTGATATAACATTACGAACAAGTATAATAACAGGTTTCCCGGGGGAAACAGAGGAAGAATTTGAGAAGCTTTGTGCATTTCTCAAAAAGGTGCATTTTGACAGAGTGGGTGTGTTTGCCTATTCGTGTGAAGAGGGAACACCTGCCGCAAAAATGAAGGAACAGATTGATGAAGAAACGAAGGAAAAGCGCAGAGAAATTGTAATGGAGCTCTGTCAGGAAATTTCTCTTAAGCGTAATGAGGAGATGCTCGGAAAAACAGTTCGTGTTATTACCGAGGGCTTTGAAGATAATCTTTATTACGGGCGCAGCGGTGGCGAAAGCATTGAAATAGACCCCAAAATATATTTCGGTGCACACAGAGAGCTTAATGCGGGCGATTTTGTATGGGTTACAATTAAAAATTGTGATATATATGATTTATATGGAGAAGAATGTGAAAGGACGGATTTAGAATGAATTTACCAAACAAGCTTACAATGGCAAGAATAATTATGGTGCCGATAGTAATGGCACTTATGCTGACAGGACATAACATCTGGGCACTTATTGTATTTGCAATAGCATCAATTACAGATTTTCTTGACGGATTTATTGCGAGAAAATATAACCTCGTATCATCCTTTGGAAAAATTATGGACCCACTTGCAGACAAACTACTGGCGTTTGGTGCGCTTATCTGCTTTATTGAGGTTGGTGTAGTTTCTGTATGGGCGCCTATGATAATCATTGCACGTGAGTTTTTTGTAACAAGTATGAGGGTTGTTGCAGTTTCTAAGGGTAAGGTTATTGCCGCATCATGGTGGGGCAAGATAAAGACCAATGTTCAGCTTTTTGCAATTATTTTTGCGCTTTTGATTTATACGAGTGAGCCGATGATTGCAGGCGGACTTATCTGGGTAGCTGCAATCTTTACAGTTGCAAGCTGGATTGCATATATTTTTGAAAATATTTCAGTGTTTAAGGATTGAGAATAATGGAGCCGTACAGAAGAGTTTGTGCGTATATAAACAGTGACGCAGTTTTACACAATATTACAAATATAAGGGCGGCGACAAAGCCTGATACAAAGCTTATGCCCGTAATAAAGGCGGACGGATACGGACACGGCGCAGTAGATATGGCACGTCTTTTAGTGCCGTTTGCCGACTATTTTGCCGTTGCAATAATTGAAGAGGCTATTAATTTACGTGAAAACGGTATAGATAAGCCGATCCTTTTACTCGGATATACCTCACCTGAATTTTTTGAAACGGCAATAATAAATAATATTACTGTTACAATTTTTACACTCGAAGATGCAGTTGTGCTTTCAAATACCGCACAAAAGCTTAATATGACAGCAAAAATGCACGTGGCGGTAGATACGGGTATGCGTAGAATAGGATTTACTCCTGATGAAAGCAGTGCAGATATTGTAAAGGAAATTTCAGAGCTTGAAAAAGTAAACCTTGAGGGTGTATTTACGCACTTTGCAACGGCTGACGAGGAAAATAAAGACTTTTCAAAGCTTCAGGCAGAGCGTTATGATAATTTCAGAAAAATGCTTGAAAAGCGCAGTGTTAAAATAGAAATTTATCACGTTTCCAACAGTGCAGCCATTATGGAGCTTCGTGATTATAATTTTGATATGGTGCGCCCGGGAATTATACTCTACGGGCTTTACCCGTCTGATGAGGTTGACAGAAGCCTGCTTGATTTAAAGCCCGTTATGGAGCTTGAAACGCACGTGGTATATGTTAAGGACATTAAAAAGGGCGACACTGTAAGCTACGGCAGAACATATACGGCAGAAAAAGATATGCGTATTGCAACTATTCCCGTAGGATATGCTGACGGATATCCGAGATTAGCCTCAAACAAGGGACGGGTTATAATTAACGGGAAATATGCGCCGATTGTCGGCAGGGTATGTATGGACCAGTTTATGGTTGATGTTACTGATATAGACGCCAAGGTTGGCGATGTTGCAATTCTTATTGGTAGTAAAGGCGAATGCAGCATAACTGCCGATGAACTGGCAAAAAATGCGCAGACTATAAATTATGAAATAGTGTGCGGAGTAAGTAAGCGTGTGCCAAGAGTAACGAGGTGATGTTTTGAAAAGCAAAACAGTATTTGTATGTAAGGAATGCGGTAACGAATCTGCAAAATGGATGGGAAAATGTCCCTCTTGCGGAACGTGGAATTCTATGATTGAAGAGGTTATAGAAAAGACCTCAGATGCAAAAATAAAGAAAAGAGTTTCCCCCGTTCTTATAAAAGATGTATCTACAGAGGAGGGGGAGAGATGCTCAGCAGGCTCAGGCGAGCTTGACCGTGTGCTTGGCGGAGGTATTGTTAAGGGGTCTCTTATCCTTTGCGGTGGTGAGCCCGGAATAGGAAAGTCAACCCTACTGCTGCAGGTTGCAAAATTTGCATCCAAAGACAGTAAGGTTTTATATGTTTCAGGCGAAGAATCGGACAAGCAAATCCGTCTTCGAGCAGAAAGGCTCGGTGCAGTTTCAGACTCTCTTTATGTTCTTAATGAAACAGATTTAGAGTCCATAATTTCTGCAATTGAGGTTTTAAAACCACAGACAGTTATTGCGGACTCAATACAGACACTATATTCACAAAACCTGACCTCTGCGCCCGGAAGCGTGGGGCAGGTAAGAGAATGTACTCTTAAGTTTATGGAGCTTGCAAAAAGTAACGGCATAACAGTTTTTATTGTCGGTCACGTTACAAAAGAGGGCGCTATTGCAGGACCGAGAGTTCTTGAACATATGGTTGACTGTGTACTTTACTTTGAAGGTGAACGCCATCAAAGCTACAGAATAGTACGTGCCGTAAAAAACCGTTTTGGTTCTACAAATGAAATCGGTGTATTTGAAATGACGGATAAGGGACTTGTTGATGTTCCCAACCCTTCACTGATGCTCCTTTCGGGGAGACCCGTAGATGCCCCGGGGTCAGCAATAGTATGCTCCGTAGAGGGGACAAGACCGATTTTAGCAGAAATTCAGGCACTTGTATCAAAGAGCAGCTTTGCCATTCCGCGCAGAATGGCGACAGGTGTTGATTTTAACAGAGTATCGCTTATAATGACGGTGCTTGAAAAACGAATGGGGCTTAATTTAGGTAATCAGGATGCATATGTTAATGTGACGGGCGGTATACGCCTTGATGAGGCTGCGACAGACCTTGCGGTAGCGTGTGCTATTGCATCAAGCTTTCGTAATCAGCCGCTTCCGTCAGATATGGCGTTTTTCGGTGAAGTTGGTCTGACGGGTGAAATACGAACCGTTACTCAGGCAGCACGCAGAATAGCCGAGATACAGAAAATGGGATTTAAGCGGTGTATGCTTCCGTTTGACTGCCTTGGAAGTATAGATAAATGTGACGGAATTGAGCTTATAGCAGTACGCTCGCTTTCAGATGCACTTGGGTATATCAGGGAGTGATAATATGGGAAAAACTGTCTTTATAACAGGTGCCTCACGTGGGATAGGCGCCAGTAGTGCAAGACTTTTTTATGAAAACGGATATAATGTTGTAATTAATTATAATAACAGTAAGGAAAAGGCAAAAGCTCTTGCTGATAGCTTACCCGGGGCACTACTTCTGCAGGGTGATGTGTCAAACGAGGAAGATGTAAAGAGAATGGTTTTTACTGCAACAGAGCACTTTGGAAAAATAGATGTGCTTATCAATAACGCGGGAATATCCTATGTAAACCTTTTGACGGATACATCTCTTTCTGATTGGGAAAAGCTTTTCAGCGTAAATGTAACGGGCACATTTCTTATGACAAAGTACGTGACAGAAAATATGCTTTCAAATCATAGTGGAAAAATAATTAATATAAGCTCTATCTGGGGCATAAGCGGAGGTAGCTTAGAAAGCGGCTACAGTGCAACAAAGGGAGCAGTAATAGCATTTACAAAAGCACTGGCAAAGGAGCTTGGTCCCTCGGGAATAACGGTTAACTGCGTTGCCCCCGGCTTTATTGATACTGATATGAACAGTGATGTTACTCCCGAAGATACAAAGGCGTTTTGCGATGATACTCCGCTTGGTAGGATAGGAAGTCCCGAAGAAGTTGCAAAAGCTCTTCTTTTCCTTGCATCAGACGGTGCGGACTTTATCACGGGGCAGATTATAGGTGTTGACGGCGGTGTAAGTATATAGTCACAAAATAAATCCTTCTTCATACAATGATAGTGGATAGCCGTTGATGGATTATCCAAGCCACGTTTTTTGCTTCCTCTTTTTTGTGGCTACTGCGTTAAAAGCCTTGCCAATACGGCAGTATAAGCTTCGTTTTTACCTTGTATCCGTCAAAAAATAGTTTGCAAAAAATTCTTTGAACCTGAAACGGATGAAATTTCGTGCATATTTTAATGCGGCGGACGCCGATAGGCTGACGCCTTTCAAGGACAACAAATTAAAAGATGCCTAAATTTCACCGTTTCAGGCGGGTTCGGATAATCCTTCAATGGCTAATGCCCATAAATTGTATAAGGAGGATTTTTCTATGGAAGAAAAGCTTACCGGCTCCTTTGGATGCAAGGAAAAGGTTTGTATACAGACGGATAAAATATATGACTCTTGCAGGAGCAAG
Organism: Clostridia bacterium; assembly: GCA_045656645.1. Taxonomy (GTDB): domain Bacteria; phylum Bacillota; class Clostridia; order UMGS1883; family UMGS1883; genus UMGS1883. The sequence continues at coordinate 37,126 of JAZORN010000094.1, forward strand.
GAATGTATAGAATGTTTACGTGTGTACTTAACGGAAACCGGGCAGGAAATCGTTGACAGAGCTATTGATATAAAATGCCGTAAATCAGAGGTTATCTGGGTGTTCAGTGATGTGGAAAAGATGCCCTTTAACAGAGGTTATTATACGGTTGACCTTAATTTCTTCTTCCGCATATCTCTTGATGTTTACACAGGTGTTTCACGCCCCGTTGTTGTCGAGGGTGTTGCAAGCTATAACAAAAAGGTTGTTCTTTTCGGCAGCGAGGGAAGTGCAAAAATCTTTACATCACGTTATAAGGAAGACAGCTTTGACCCGCAGCTCTGGCAAAAAACCAATATGCCTAAGGCTATTGTGGAAACGCTCGACCCGATTTGCTTAGGTGCAAAAATCTCGGATGCAGGGGATAAATGCTGCCATTACGGTGATGATGATATCGACGTATGCAATATTCCTGATTGCGTTTCACGAGTGTTTGAGGACAGATTTGTAAATGCACGTGACAATCAGCGCAGAGTATATGTATCGCTTGGTCTTTTCACAATTATTAAGCTTGAACGAAATGTTCAGCTTCTTATCCCTGCATATGATTTCTGTATTCCTGAAAAAGAGTGCGTGACAAATTCACCTGATGATCCGTGTGAAATTTTTGCAAATATAAATTTCCCTGTGGATGAATTTTTCCCGCCCGTAGAGGGATGTCTGAGCGGGGATAGCAATGAATGTAATTGCTGCGGTGAGGATGAGTAAAACTAAATAAAGAACAAAAAATGCTTCGCAATTCATAGCGAAGCATTTTTTGTAGTAAAAGTTATTTATCAAGAATTTCTTTGCACGATGCGGCAAGTCCTGCAATAGACTGCATTTCTGACGGAATAATAATTTTTGTTGCCTGACCGTCTGCAACCTTTTCCATACTTTCAAGAGATTTAATGGCAATATATGCCTTTGAGGGATTAGCCTCATTGATTTTGCGGATACCCTCTGCAATAGCAGTTTGCACGGCGATAATCGCTTCAGCTTCACCCTCCGCCTCACGGATGGCGGACTGCTTTTTCGCCTCTGCACGAAGAATGGCAGACTCTTTTTCCCCCTCTGCCATAAGTATTGCAGATTTCTTTTCACCCTCTGCACGCAGAATTGACTCTCTTCTTTCACGCTCTGCTTTCATCTGCTTTTCCATTGCATTCTGAATTTCCTTTGGAGGAATGATGTTTTTAAGCTCTACACGGTTGATTTTAATACCCCAGGGGTCTGTAGCCTCATCAAGAATAGCACGCATTTTTGTGTTAACGGTATCACGAGAGGTAAGAGTTCCGTCGAGGTCGAGGTCACCGATAATGTTTCGAAGTGTTGTAGCGGTGAGGTTTTCAATAGCCATCATCGGACGTTCAACACCGTAGGTATAAAGCTTGGGGTCGGTAATCTGGAAATAAACTACGGTGTCAATCTGCATTGATACGTTATCCTTTGTTATAACGGGCTGGGGAGGGAAGTCCACAACCTGCTCTTTAAGATTTACTCTTTTTGAAATGCGGTCAATAAAGGGAATTTTGATGTGAAGTCCAACTGACCAAGTTTCGCTGTACCCTCCAAAACGCTCAATTACATATGCGTATGCCTGAGGTACAATTTTTATGTTGGATATTACCAAAACCAACAAAATCACAATAATAGTTAAAATGAATTCCATAAATTAATCCTCCTTTTTAATATCAACAATTAATTTTACTCCGTCAATTTTCTTTACTGTTACAGTTGTGCCTGCGGGAATGTCTTCACCGTTTTCACTGCGTGCACTCCAAACCATTGCACCCACCTTTACACTACCGCTTGAATTAATGTTTGATATTAATTCAAGTACAGTGCCGTTTTGCCCGATAAGTGCATCGGTGTTCGTTTTGAGCGGTTCTTTCGTCTTTAACTTACGTATTAATTTGCGTGTGAAAATAAGAAGAAGTGTTGAAACAATTACGAAAACAATCGTCTGCAACCATATACCTGCGCCAGACATTGCTGCAATTAACGCCGCAAAAGCTCCGCCTGCAAACCAAATTGATACAAACTGTACCGTTGCAGCCTCTAAGCATATAAGGGCTATTACTAAAATTGTCCAGAATAATGCCATACAAAAACCTCCTAATTAAGATATTTGTCAAACACACTCATAGTGCCGTCAGGTGTGTCCATAAAATAGGGGCGGGCAATAAATTCACCGTTATAGTCTGCCGCGTGCCACCATATTCCAACTTTGATTTTGTCATATTCAGGAAGGGAGAGGAACATATCCTCAATCCATTTAACCTTGTCACCGCCTACGGAAGAACAGGAAAACTCCGTTATCATAATAGGCTTTTCATTTATGAGGAGAGCCCTTTCATAAACGGGGGCATAGATTTCATCAAAGCTTCTCCATGTTTCGCCCTCATAATAAGTTCCTGTGTTATAGCCTGTAATTCCGTATACATCAACATATTCATCGCCCGGGTAGTAGAGAAATTCGCTGTTCCATTTGTAGTTAGGGAAGCTTATTTCATTTGGATTCCATACCCATATGGTGTTACTGCAGCCTGCGGCTTTAAATTTATCGTAGAGATATCTGTAAAGCTCTACATATAACTGCGGGTCACGGGATGTATGGAATGCACTGTAATTACACCAGTCACCATTCATTTCATTAAACGGTCTGAAGAGAACGGTAACATAAGGGTAGCTTGCAACGAGCTTTGTATATGCGTTTATGAATTGGTCATATTCTCCGTCTAAGATTTCATAAATCATATTTTTATCGGTTTTTCTTGAAAGTGGAACCTGAAGTGTAAGTTCAAGTGCTTTACCGCTTTTTTGAGCATATTTGAAGCTACCTTCAACTTTTTTAATGTAAGTGTTTATTTTTTCAAGGTAGTTGACTGAGTTTAAACCTGCTTTGTCGGTGAATTCCGTATATGTGAGAAATGCACAGAATTCATAGCCAAGAGTCTCTTCAAACTCTTCCATCCTTTGAATTCCGCCGTATTTATCGGGCGGGAACATTCCCATTTTAAATGTTGCATCATCTGAAAACAGTTTTTCGTAGGTTGCCTTTGCAGTGGGGTTAAGCCGTGTAACACTGCTTTTTTTATACCCTGAATTGTATGCGTTGGTCTGTGCTATAACTGGGTCAAAGGTTGTAAGAGAGCTTACTATATCCATATAGCCGTTATTTGCGAAAAGCTGTGATGAAGAAGCGAAGAAAAACGTATAAACCCTTGCGCCGATGCACACATCCACGCACGCATAATAGTTTTTATCATTATTTATGCGTGAAAGTTTCTTTCGTGACCATTCAAGAATATGGTATTCGTAATTACCTACGCTATAGTTTTCCTGCTTTATAATTTTATGGTCTGCAGTGTTTTCTGTAAATCTGTTTGAATATTTAAGATATGAAAGACGCTCGCTGTCTGTGTCAAAAACTTCTTTGAAAATACGTATTTTTCTGTAGCTGTCCTCAAGTGTTGCACATATCGAGGATTGCGACATATCAACCTTCATATCATATGGTATTCTGACAGAATATCCGTCGACAAGGTTCGTGAATTTCTGACCGCCTGAAAGCTGCTCCAATGTATACATCTCCTGAATGCTTTTCATAGCAGTGCCGCTTGCAGCAGGAATATTTTCATTGTCAATCAGTGCATCGGGTGCCATCCAGACGGGCGGAGAAAGAACACGCATAGGGGACGGTAAAACAGATGCAAATGCAGTAGCAGAAGTGCTTGCAATAAGTAAGAATATGCAAATAAATGATAATAATCTTTTCATAAATAAAATGTCCTTTTTTTGAAAATTTAAGACTATCACAGAGCCTTATTAAGATAATATGTGAATTTTTCAAAGCTAAGCTTGTGCACGTCATATACCAGAGAAATATTCATATCATGTGCACGCTTTATAAAATGCTCTCTTGCGGAGGCGTTTTTTGATATATAGGTGCAAACAAGAACTTTTTTTGAATATGCACCGCCAAGAGCACGTGAAACGGCATCAAGCTCATACAAGGCATCCTTTTTCACTTCACCGTTTTTACACGATATAAAAAGCGGATGCAGATTTGAAATTGCCATAACATCAATTTCATTTTGAGTGTCTGAAAAAGAGCTATTGTCATTCCATTCAATGCTGACCCCTGTTTTTATATCATATACAGACTCAGAAAGCGAGGAAGCTGCATAAGCAGTGTAATATTCAAGCGCATTTCCTGCTTTCAGTATAAGTTTTGCAACAAGGCTATAGCAAATACGATATACAGTTCTTTGCACTGTGTCGCTTTCTTTTTCTATAAGATTGCGACTGCAAAGCTCATTAAAAACTGCGTTAATATCTTTGGCTGTACGTTTAAGTTTTATTGCAAAATCATTTTTGTTTATAATTATTTTCTTCCCGTTTTGGCTGATGCATTCGGCTGCGGCATTGCAAAATGCACTGTATGCCTCACAATCGAGTGCATTTACCGCAAACATTTGAGATAAAGCATAAATATCGTCCTTGGTAAAATCATATATTGTATCGCTGCGTAAAATTTTACCGCCCTGAAGTGTTATCGCATCAGCAAGAGAAATTTGGGGATTTAATGCTGTAAGAGGGGAAGTGCCCGCATGAATTTCTACAATGCCTAAATCCCTTGCATCAACTCTTATTATCGGAATATTAAACTGCTGTGAAATTATTCCCACAACCGCTAAAATTACGTCTTCGCCGCCCGTAACATCAAAAATACAATCCGTGTTATTTTTGACAAGCTGTGTAAGCCTGCTTTTCACGGAATTAGCATTATCCCTCTCAACATACAAAAACTCAAGCGGAAGAGTACTTTTTCTGCGTCGGTAAAAGCTTTTGAGGTTTTCTGTTTTCTGAGGTGTCATTACCTCTCTTGTGCCGACGTATATGACCTTGGAAATATTATCAAGTATGATGGGCGAGAGAATATTTTCATATTGTTTTGCATCGAAAATTTCAACAAGCGTATACATAGTATCTCCTATATTAATATATCTAAGATATATTATAGTATAAAAAATATATAATGTCAATGTTGTGAAAAGCAGCAAAAGAAAAAATAAATAATAGTTGACCTTGGAAATTATTTGCGTTATAATTGAAGTAAGAAAAATATATTTATAATATTAAGAAAGGCAATGGAGATTTATATGAAAAAAACTTTTAAGGTTTTAGTTTGCTTATCAGCATCTCTTCTTATGGCAACGGGTGTTTTTGCTGAAAAAACACAGCTTTATTCCCTTGACGGCAGAACTCTTTATGTTGATGAAAGTCAGGTTGCAGTTTATACCGCAGAGGGTATGGGTTGGTTTCTGGAAAAGCCTGTTACAATGTACAGTGCAGACGGCCGCAGCATAGTTGTGCGTGCAGACCAGGTGGAGGCACATAAGAATGTCGGTTGGTTCTTAGAAGGGGATCAGACTTCTTCAGATGATACACAGAAGGATGAAAATGTGAACACTGATGCACCAAAGCCTGATACACAAGAAAATTCATCAAAAAATAATCTTATTGCAATAAAATATACAGACGGTACTATTATAAAGGCACCTGCATATCAGCTTGATATGTATAAGGCACTTGGTTGGGTAGAGGCAGGAAGTGCTTCTACAGAAAATGAAACAGTGACTATGTACGATGCAAACGGAGTTGCGAAAGAAGTTAAGCTGAGCGAAGTTTCAAAGTATGAACTTGCAGGATGGACAAAGGTAAAGCCTGAGGGTGAATACATAACTGTATATTACTACGATGGCTCTACGAAGAACATTCCCGCATCATCTGCCGAAACTTACAAGGCCCAGGGCTGGTACAGTGCATATGATGAGGCTGTTTATGCATACGCTGCATTTGGTAACGGCGCAGATGTAGTCGGTGCAACAAAGCTTCTTGAGGAAAAGAAGTATGAGCTTGCATTCAATTTGGTTCAGGATGCACTTGATAAAATAGAAAATACACAGTCTGAATACGTATCAATGCTTTATTATCTGCGTTCTATGGTTACAGATACGTGGAGAGAGGCGGCAAAATCTCCGCTCGGTTTCATAAATTACTGGTTTAGCGAAAAAGACGGAAAATCACTGATTGTATTTGAGTACAGAAACGTAAGCAACAGCAGAATAAGCTCGTTTAAAATAAACTTTGATATTTGTGATAAAGACGGAAATATCGTTGAAACAAATTCAGGTTCATATTTTGTAAACAATCTGCAGATGACCCCTTGTGAGAAAAAGAGAGTTGCCTGGATTATAACAAAGGGTGACGTTGCGGCAAGCATTAAAAATCTTAAGGTTAACGAGGTTGTTTTCTCGGATAATACAAAGTGGAATGGTTAAGAATAACAGGGGATTGTAAAAACAATCCCCTGTGTTTTTGAAGTGCTATTATTGAGGTGTTATATGGATATTGAGAAACTGCGTGAACTTATAAATTATCATAGCAATCTTTATTATACGATGGACGAGCCTGAAATAAGTGATTTTGAATATGATGCGCTGATGAGTAAGCTGAAAAAAATGGAGGAGGAAAATCCAAAGCTTATTACACCTGATTCTCCTACACAGCGTATTGGCGGAAAAATACTTGACGGCTTTAGTGAGGTTGTGCATAGTGTGCAGATGCAGAGCCTTAATGATGTTTTTGACAGAGAAAGTGTAATTGATTTTGGCGAGAAAACAGAAAGTGCACTTGGAGAAAAGGTCGAGTATATAACTGAAATGAAGATTGACGGACTTAGTGTTTCTCTTGAATACCGTGACGGCTATTTTTTCAGGGGGTCTACACGTGGTGACGGAACAGTGGGTGAGGATGTAACAGAAAACCTTAAAACAATAAGAAATATCCCACTGAAAATTACTGAAAATATTGAATATCTTGAGGTGCGAGGAGAAGTCTTTATGCCACACTCAAGCTTTATCCGCCTTAATGAAATTCAGGAGGAACGTGACCAGAAGCCCTTTAAAAATCCGAGAAATGCGGCTGCAGGCTCGCTTCGTCAGCTTGACAGCTCAATTGTGGCTCAAAGAAAGCTTGACATCTACGTTTTTAATATTCAGCAAATTGTGGGAAAAGAAATAAAAACACATAAAGAAGGACTGCAGTATCTTTCCCAATTAGGGTTTAAGACAATTCCCGATACACCTGTATGCGACAGTATTGAAAAAGCCTTTGAAGAAGTTTTGAAAATTGGCGATATGCGCCCGAATCTTGGCTTTGACATTGACGGCGCTGTTATAAAGGTCAATTCCCTTGCACAGAGGGAAAGGCTTGGTTCTACTGCAAAATGCCCCAAATGGGCAGTTGCGTACAAATATCCACCTGAAATAAAGGAAACAAAGCTCCTTGATATTGTAATTCAGGTTGGCAGAACGGGGGTTTTAACACCTAATGCCGTTTTGGAAAGTGTAAGCCTTGCAGGAACGACGGTGTCACGTGCAACACTTCATAATATTGATTATATACGTGAAAAGGATATTCGTATAGGTGACAGTGTGCTTGTACAAAAGGCAGGCGATATAATTCCCGAAGTTCTCAGTGTTGTAAAGGAAAAGCGAAGCGGAAATGAAGTAATATTCAATATGCCCGAAAGGTGCCCCGTGTGCGGCGGTCAGGTTTACCGTGAAGAGGGTGAGGCGGCAGTAAGATGCACAGGCGGTGAGTGCAGTGCACAGCTTGCACGCAATATTATTCATTTTGCATCACGTGATGCTATGGATATAGAGGGACTTGGTCCTGCACTTGTGGAAAAACTGCTTGAAAATAAGATTATTTCTTCTGTTTCTGATTTGTACGATATAAAGAAAGACGATATTTCAGCACTTGATAAAATGGGTGAGAAAAGTGCACAAAATCTCGTTGATGCAATTAATAAATCAAAAGAAAATGATTTGTCGAGACTGATTTTCGCCCTCGGTATAAGGCACGTAGGGGCAAGAAATGCACAAATATTGGCAATGCATTTTAAGACGATGGATGCTATTATAAAGGCAGATGCTGAGGATATTTCGAGCGTGCCTGAAATAGGCGGTGTTATAGCACAAAGCATTGTTAATTTCTTTAATGAGAAGCAAAATATTGAAATTATTCAAAAACTTCGTGCGCACGGACTTAATTTTAACTGTAACGAAGTAAAGGCAGGGGGTGTTTTCAGCGGTAAGGTGTTTGTTCTTACGGGAACACTGCCTACACTTACACGCAGTGAAGCATCCAAGATTATTACCGATAACGGAGGAAAGGTTTCCTCTTCTGTCAGCAAGAAAACCGATTATGTTCTTGCAGGTGAGGAAGCGGGAAGTAAGCTTGATAAGGCGAATGCTCTCGGTATAACGGTAATTACGGAAGAAGAACTCAAAGGAATGATAGTATGAGAAAAATTGATGCATCTATAATTAAGGAAACGGTAAAAAAGCTTTTTCTTGATTGTAATTTTTATATTGGTGACGATATAAAAAAAGCTTTAGAGAGCGCTATGGAAAAGGAATCGTCACAAACGGCAAAAAGCGTTCTTAGTCAAATTCTGGAAAATGATGATATTGCCGCAAAAGAGGAAATTCCACTTTGTCAGGATACGGGGATGGCAGTGCTTTTTGTAGAGTATGGCGACAAAGTGGTAATTGAAAACGGTAGCTTTGAAAATGCAGTAAATGACGGAGTTCGTGAAGCGTACCGTGATGGCTTTCTTCGTAAAAGCATTGTTTCCGACCCTGTTTTTGAAAGAAAAAATACTCTTGATAATACACCTGCGATTATTCATACAAAAATTGTAGAGGGTGATAAAATTAAGATTACGGCAGGTGGGAAAGGTTTTGGCAGTGAAAATATGTCAAAGATAAAAATGCTTTCCCCGTCGGCAGGAATTGAGGGGATAAAGGAATTTGTTCTTGAAACCGTAAAGTATGCAGGTCCAAATCCCTGCCCGCCTATTGTGGTTGGCGTCGGCATAGGCGGTACATTTGAAATGTGTGCACAGCTTGCAAAGCGTGCTACATTCAGAAATATTGACATACGAAATGAAGATATCAGGTATAAAGAGGTTGAAGAAGAGCTTTTATCCATGATTAACAATATGGGCTTTGGCCCCGCAGGTCTTGGCGGAAAGACAACGGCACTTGCCGTAAACATAGAGACAATGCCTACACATATAGCAGGTATGCCCGTGGCGGTAAATATATGCTGTCACGCGGCAAGACACAAAAGCGCAGTAATCTGAGAAAGGAGAGCTTTACATAATGAAAAGAATAACTCTTCCTATAAAAGAGAATGATATAGAAAATCTTAAAGCAGGGGATAGTGTACTGCTCTCAGGAAAGATAATTACGGGGCGTGATGCCGCACACAAGAGGTTTTATGACCTCGTAATGAGCGGGGAGAAGCTACCGATTGACATAAAAGGCCAAATAATATACTATGTAGGCCCCGCACCTGCAAAGCCCGGATATGCCATAGGACCTGCAGGACCGACATCAAGCTACAGAATGGATAAGTACACTCCCGTTTTGCTTGATATGGGACTTACGGGTATGATTGGAAAAGGCATAAGAAATAAAGAGGTAATCAGTTCAATAATTAAAAATAAGGCAGTGTATTTTGCCGCTATCGGCGGTGCTGCGGCGCTTATTTCAAAATCAATAAAGGAGGCAAAATGCCTTTGTTACGAGGATTTGGGTGCAGAGGCGGTCTGCGAATATGTTATAGAGGATTTTCCGTGCATTGTAGCAATTGATTCCTGCGGTAACAATGTTTATGATTATTGATAAAATTTATCAAAAATATCTTGCCTTTAGATAAGATATATAGTATAATATATACAAGGAAACCAAATAAACTTTTAGGAGGGCTTACTATGATAAATGTTATTATTGGCGAAAAAGGCACCGGCAAAACGGCGAAGCTTATTGAGGCAGTACATATTGCTGAAAAAGCGGCTACCGGAAGCGTAGTTTTCATTAACAAAGGAAAGAGACATGTGTTGGATCTTTCACATGGTGTAAGACTTGTTGACACCGAGGAATACGGTATGTCTTCTTATGAGGAGTTTTTCGGTTTTGTATGCGGTATTCTTTCACAGAATTACGATATTGCTCATATTTTTATTGACAGTATTACAAAGATTGTAAACGATGATATGGCAGCACTTGAGAAATTCCTTGACAGAATCAGTGTTGTAGCTGAAAAGAGCAATGCTGAAATTCAGATTATTCTCAGTATGAATCCTGCAGATGCTTCTGAGGGTATTAAGAAGTACGTAAAATAAGTGAAATTTTAAAAACGCCTCATCTCTGTGATGGGGCGTTTTTACAGTATAGGAATGATAAAAATGAAGGTTGCAGTTTCGATTGATTCATTTAAAGGAAGTCTTTCAACATTTCAGGCAGGTAAAGCCGTGGAAGACGGAATAAAGCGTGTATATAAAGATGCTGATGTTTATGTTTGCCCTCTTTCAGACGGTGGCGAAGGTACTACAGAAACCATTATAAGTATGAGAAACGGCGAAATGGTGGAAGTAGCGGTACATAATCCCCTTGGGAAAATTATAAAAGCATGCTACGGTATTATTCCTGATAAAAAAACGGCAGTTATAGAAATGTCGGCAGCCGCAGGAATTACCCTTATTGAAGATAAGGAGAGAAATCCGCTTCATACCACCTCATACGGTGTGGGGGAGCTTATTTGTGATGCAATTTCAAAAGGATGCCGAAGCTTTATAATAGGTATTGGCGGAAGTGCTACAAATGACGGCGGAATTGGTATGTTACAGGCACTTGGATTTCAGTTTTTAGATAGCGAAAAAAATCAGGTACAGTGGGGCGCACAGGGATTAGAAGACATTGTCAGCATATGTACCAAGAACGCAATAAAAGAGCTTTTCGAATGCAGTTTCCGTGTTGCTTGCGATGTTACAAACCCTCTTTGCGGCGAAAACGGGTGCAGCAGAATTTACGGACCTCAAAAGGGTGCGACAGAGGCAATGATTAACGATATGGACAGGTGGCTCAAAAGCTTTGGAGAGCTTACAAAGAGTATTATTCCTGATGCGGATATAAATATACCTGGAAGCGGTGCTGCAGGCGGACTTGGCTTTGCCCTTATGTCATATCTAAATGCAACTCTTGAGTCGGGTGTTGATTTGGTATTAAGAGAAACAAAGCTTGAAGAATATATAAAGAAATCCGATATTGTTATCACGGGTGAAGGAAGACTTGACGGACAGTCCTCTATGGGGAAAGCCCCCGTCGGTGTTGCAAAACTTGCAAAAAAATACGATAAACAAACTATTGCCTTTTCAGGATGTATTGGAGATGGTGCACAAAAATGTAATGAAAACGGAATTGATGCATTTTTCCCTATTTTAAAGGCACCCTGCACTTTAGGGGAGGCAATGGATACTGATAACGCATACAAAAATCTATCTGATACAGCACAGCAGGTGTTTAACTTAATAAAAGCATTTAAGTAATATACATAAACCCCTCTTTTCCATAGTATATTTTATGGAGAGAGGGGTTTTTCTATGGTGAAAATTATTCTGCTTTTATGCTTGTTTTTAAATATATTTACTGCTAATTCCTATGCGATAAGTGCAAAAAGCGCAGTGCTGATTGACAGTCAAAGTGGTAGGGTGTTATATGAACACAATGCTTATGAGAAATTACCTATGGCAAGCACGACAAAGATTATGACGGGACTTCTTGCGTGTGAAAGCGGCAAACTTAAAGAAACTGTAAAGGCAAGTGCCTTTGCATCAGGCACAGAGGGGTCATCTTTATGGCTAAAAATAGGGGAGGAGCAGACACTTGAAAATCTGACTTACGGACTAATGCTTAAAAGCGGAAATGATGCAGCCGTTGCAATAGCTGAATATTTAGGAGGAAGCGTTGATGCCTTTGCACTTTTGATGAATAAACGGGCGAGAGAAATAGGTGCGGTAAATACTAATTTCGTGAATCCCCACGGACTTGATGCGGATGGGCATTACACAACAGCATACGACCTTGCACTTATCGCAAGAGAAGCCATGAAAAATGATACCTTCCGGAAAATTGTTTCTACCAAAACATACTCAATACCGATGCAAGGTGAAAAATGGGACAGAGCACTTAAAAACCATAATAAACTGCTTTGGAGATACGAAGGATGCACCGGTATCAAAACCGGTTTTACAAAGCACTGCGGAAGATGTCTTGTAACGAGCGCAAAAAGAGATGGAAAAGAGCTTGTCTGTGTTACGCTTAATGCACCGTCTGACTGGAATGACCACACAGAATTACTTGATTACGGATTTAATAATTACCAAAAAAAGACTTTGTATAAAAAAGGTGAAAAGGTGTGCGACTATACATATGACAAGAAAAATAATAAAAAAGTTACTCTTGTATGCAAAGAGGGATTTTCTGCACTTTTGTGTAAAGAAGAAAAGCTTGACACTAAAATAGAACTTCATAAAATAACAGCTCCTTCAAAAAAAGGAACTGTTGCAGCTACAGTGCATATATTCTGTAATGGAAAGGAAATAGCCTCTGCTCCGCTTGTGACAGATAAAGCAATTAAAAAGGTGACTTTCTTTGAAAAACTGAATACAAAAATGAGACGTATCCTTACGCCTCATTTTTGTATTGTGTAGGAGATTTTCCCGTTTCTCTGCGGAAAGTTGATGAAAAGTAGCTCTGACTTGAAAATGCAAGATGGTCACTGACCTCGGTTACGTTCATTCCGTCTTTAAGAAGCTGCATTGCACGAACAATCTTTAGCTTTAAAAAGTGCTTGGCAGGACCTGCACCCGTATATTTATGACAGATTTTTTTCAGATTGCTGACACTGATTGAAGAAAGCCGTGCGATATCCTCGACAGACAAGTCTTTATTAAGATTACTTGTCATTATTTCAATTATCTTAGAAAATTGTTGAGCGGAAGGGGATTTATCCCTTCTTTTTTCGTAATCGCCCGAGCGCAGAAGCTCCAACAAAAACAGCTCAAGTTTTGTTACGGCACTTTGCATAGCAAGGTAGGAATCTCCAAGCGAGGATATATAAATGTAATCAATATTAAAAGCATCATAAATCTCATCTTTTAAAGCTTTTAGTGTATGTTGTTGTTCAAGATTAAGGGAAAATATACCCTTGCCAAGACGCTTTAACACCTCATCATCAGATACCGTAAAGGAGATTACAAGAATACGGAAAGGTTTTCCCTCCGACCAGACACGGTGAAATTCCATTGGGGGATGAAACGCAAGGTCGCCATTACTCAGACTAAAAATTTGATCATTTTTTGCAATCACTGCCTCACCCTCAGTAATAAAGACCATTTCCCAGAAATCGTGCATTTCTCCTGCAAAATAAAAGTTTTCCTCGTGCGGAAGATGAAAGGCACTGAAAAGAGATTCGATTTTAATAGGTCGTGGTATTTTATTTTGAACTTGCATAGAAACCTCCAAATTCAAACAAAAAAGGAAATAATAATACAAAAAATTAGTTTTCAGTTAAATAATACCAGACAATAGTGTGTTTGTAAAGAAATTTTAAAAATAATGCTTTAAAATTGAGGGATTTTGTGGTAAAATAGCAAATAGTTATCAGCTTTGTTAAGGAGGAAAGATAAATGAATAATGAAAGCAGAAGTAGCTTTACAGGTAAATTGGGTTTTGTGCTTGCTGCGGCAGGCTCTGCAGTAGGCTTGGGTAATATATGGAGATTTCCGTATCTTGCCGCAAAATACGGTGGCGGAATATTCCTTTTGGTGTATGTTCTTTTAGCTCTGACTTTCGGTTTTGCCCTTATGACGGCAGAGATTGCAATAGGCAGAAAAACGGGACTTAGTGCAATCGGTGCATTCCGTGTGCTTAATAAAAAGTACACGATTATCGGATATCTTGCGTCAATTGTACCGATTATAATTTTGCCATATTATTCCGTTATAGGCGGATGGGTTATGAAATATATGTGGGCTTTTATGAGTGGAAATGTTGCTGCTACTGCAAATGATGCTTATTTTGGAGGCTTTATTACTCATCCTACAGAGCCAATTTGGTGGTTTCTTCTCTTTGTGGGAATAACTGCAGTTGTTGTACTGTGCGGCGTTGAAAAGGGTGTTGAAAAAGTAAGTAAGATAATGATGCCCGTCCTTGTAGTTTTATCAATGTTTATAGCGATATATTCAATAACTGCCCCCGGTGCTTTTGATGGAGTTCTTTACTACATACTGCCTGACTTTGGCAAGTTTTCAGCAACAACGGTGCTTGCGGCAATGGGTCAGCTTTTCTATTCAATGTCGCTGGCAATGGGTATAATGATTACCTATGGCTCATATATGAAAAAGGATGTTAACCTTGAGTCCTCGGTTAAACAGATTGAGCTTTTTGATACGGGAATTGCATTCTTAGCAGGTCTTATGATTATTCCCGCAGTGTTTGCATTCTCGGGTGGAAGCCCTGAGGCTCTTGGCAAGGGTCCGAGCCTTATGTTCGTAACTCTTCCGAAGGTTTTTGAGAGTATGACGGGCGGTATGTTTGTTGGTATTGCATTCTTTGTGCTCGTTCTTTTTGCGGCACTTACATCCTCAATATCTCTTATGGAAACTGTAGTATCAATTGTATGCGATAAGTTTAAAATGGGAAGAAAGCTTTCATGCCTGATAGTTTTTGCAGGAGTGATACTTCTCGGCTTGCCGTCGACACTGGGATACAGTATATGGAGCGAGGTAAAGATAATAGGTATGCAGTTCCTCGATTTCTTTGATTTTATCAGTAACAGTGTAATAATGCCGATAGTTGCATTAGCTACTTGTATATTTATAGGATATGTATTAAAGCCAAAGGCTCTTATTGACGAGGTTGAGTCATCAGCACTGTTTAAGAGAAAGAAGCTTTTCGAGGTTGTTATTAAGTATCTGGCACCGATTTGTATTGTTCTTATCCTTGTTTCATCAATTCTTGATGCGTTTGGCATATTTAAAATTTGATATAGAAAAAGAAGCTTGCGGATTTTCCGCAAGCTTCTTTTTCTATTTTATAATATAGGAAATTGCGCGCAGCGTGCGCAATTTTGCGTATTTCAACAAAGTTTACCTTTAAAAAAGGTGAGCGTAGCGAACATATAGTTGACGAAGTCAACTTTGTTCCTTGGAGAAAAAAGGAGATTGTTATAGCAGAAAATATCATATTAGTTTGCTGACCTGAATTCCGCTCTGTAGGAGGATGGTGTAACATTGCAATGTTTCCTGAACATTCTCGTAAAATATGACGTGTCGTTTATCCCAAGTTGTTTTGCAATATCATCAATTGACATTTCAGTTCCCGAGAGAAGTCCCATTGCCTTATAAACCTTCATTCGATTAAAATAGGCAAGGGGTGAAATACCAAAGCTTTTGCCAAAGCGTTTTATAAAATATGTTGGCTGCATATACGCAAGGGAAGCAAGCTCCTCAAGCTTTATGTTTCGTCCTATATTTTCTGACATATATTCAAGAACTGGTCGAAATACCTCTTTTTCCTGCGTGTGTTGTTTTGCCCGTTCACATGCATAAATATTTATAATGCCTAAAAGGTTTGCACACCAGGCAACGTCATAAAGCGGATTTTTAAACATTTCCTTTCGATGTGAATTTTCGAAAAGAGCAGACATTTCCTCTTTGTTTTCAATATCAACTACATAATCACCCTCTGTAAGACCTAAAATTTTCATAAGAGAAGTTCCTTTAGACGTTGCAGAAAACGCCATTTCATACATGGTAAATCTTTCCGATGCGTGTGTGTATGCCCTGACTTTGCCTTTAGGAAGGTACGCAAGCTGCCCCGGACGTACAATATAGCTCTGGTTATCAATGCGAAGAAAACATTCCCCCTCAATAACCCAGAAAAAGAGGTCTCTTTTTCCTATATGTCCTACGCTGTCACCCTTCCATACAATGGGCGGAACGTACAGGTAAAGTGTTTCGGGCTTTAGAGTAAGCTCCGTTAGTGTGATGAATTCTTTGTCCATACAATTCTCTCCAATTTTATACTGCTTATCATAAAAAAGTCCTGATTTATGAATAAAAATAACTTATTTAGATTTTGTAAAAGTATAATATTATTCTATAAAACACAATTTTATTCATTTACAAATTAAGAATAACACAATATAATAAACTTGTCAATTAATAAAAGGCAGAAATGAGGTGCATACGTTTGGTTACAAGAATTAAAAATGCAGCGTTTATATGCGACAGTATTGTTCGTAATAAACATCTCTATTTTGAAGACGGTGTTATAACAGCATTTACCGAAAAGGAACTCCCGTTTGATAATGAGATAGATGCGCAGGGGTTATATGTTTCTGCGGGATTTATCGATATACATACTCACGGTGCGGGAAACTGCGATTTTGCAGACGGTGAAAAAGAGGATGTTGTTAAGGCGGCATATACACACGCCAAATATGGAACAACTTCAATTTATCCTACCTGTACATCATCTTCAACAAAGGATATTATTCGTTTTATTGAAAACGTCAGGGATGTTATGCACGATAATGCACCTGGAAAACCCCATATTGCAGGCTCGCATCTTGAAGGTCCGTATTTTGCAGATGCACAAAGGGGTGCGCAAAATCCTGAATATATCAAAGCCCCCTGCAAAAGCGAATATGAGGAATTTATAGAAAAAGGGCAGGGGACAGTAAAAAGAATTAGTTTTGCCCCCGAACTTTTGGGCAGTGAAGAGCTTTGTGATTATTTAAAAGAAAAGAATATCGTGGCAGCATTCGGACATACTGATGCAATTTATGAAGAAATACTTCCTGCTATAAAAAAGGGGTGCACTCTTGCAACACATCTTTATTCAGGAATGAATATGGTTACAAGGCGTAACTGTTTCAGAAAATTAGGTGCAGTTGAAACGGCACTTCTTGAAGATGATGTTACTGTTGAAGTTATAGCTGACGGGAAGCATCTTCCGTCCGAACTTCTTAAATTTATATACAAAATAAAGGGCAGCGACAAAATTTGTCTCGTTACAGACTCTATGCGAGGTGCAGGAATGGGAGAGGGTAAGTCGCTCCTTGGTCCAAAGAATGACGGAATGGATTGTGTGATAAAGGATGGTGTTGCTTTCCTTACTGATATGACAGCCTTTGCAGGAAGTGTGGCAACTGCAGACCGTCTTGTAAGGGTTATGTATAAGGATGTAAAAATTCCGCTTTGTGAATGTGTAAAAATGATAACCAAAACCCCTGCACGCACTATGGGGCTTACGGACAGAGGCATTATTAAAGAGGGCTATATTGCAGACCTTGTTTTCTTTGATGATGATATTAATATTAAAAAAGTAATTATAAATGGAGAAGAATTAAAAAACTGAAAGGATGAATAAAATGGAAATCAGAATTTGTAAAAACAGCGAGGAGCTTGGTAAAAGCGCCGCAAAACATGTTGCAGAGGTTCTCAAAAACTGCATAGCTGAAAAAGGAAGTGCAAGAATCGTACTTTCAACAGGCGCATCTCAGTTTGATACAATCAAGGCACTTGTAGAAGAAAAGGGTATTAAGTGGGATTGTGTTGAAATGTTCCACCTTGACGAGTACGTTGACCTTCCCATCACACACGGTGCAAGCTTCAGAAAATATCTTCAGGAGCGTTTTGTTGACAAGGTAGGTGCTCTTAAAGCCGTTCATTTTGTAGACGGAACAAAGGAATGCATTTCAAAGCTTACAGAAGAAATCAGAAAAGAACCTATTGATATTGGTCTTATCGGTATTGGCGAAAATGGACACATTGCATTTAATGACCCGCCGGCAGATTTTGACACAAAGGAAGCATATATCATTGTAAACCTTGACGAGCGTTGCAAAAAGCAGCAGATGGGAGAGGGTTGGTTTGCAACAATTGACGATGTTCCTAAGCAGGCAGTATCTATGACAACATATCAGATTATGCAGTGTAAGAGAATTGTTTCCTGCGTACCCTACGCAGTTAAGGCGGAAGCCGTTGAAAATACAATCAAGGCAGATAAAACAACAAATATGGTTCCCGCAACACTTCTTAAGGAGCATAATGATTTTATTCTTTATCTTGATGAAGACAGCGCAGCAGGAATACTTAAATAAAATTTTTGTTCATCGTAAAAAACAGATACGAACCAAAGAGTTCGTATCTGTTTTTTAGTGGTGGAGGCGAGGGGAGACGGATGCTCAGCATCCTACCTGCTTGACGACCGAAAGCAAAGCTTTCGGTACCCGTCTGCGCACCAACTTCGCTGAAAATGATTATCAATCATTTTCTTACGCTCGTTGCCCTCATAGGGTTCAACTCCCTAATAAAGCAGTAAAAAAGGAACATACCTTGTGGTACATTCCTTTTTTATTATGGTGGAGGCGAGGGGAGTTGAACCCCTGTCCGAAAACATATTCACACAGGCATCTCCGAGCGCAGTCACTTATTTAACATTCCCTCCGCCGCAAGGCAAGTGACAGCCCATACGGTTTTAGTAGCTTCATTTGTCATGCATAGCGCAAAGCTTAACTATGTCACGTTCACCACTGCGTGACGCTCTTATCCGAGCCGTGGTCCTCCCGGTAAGAACGGCCGCCTAATTAGGCAGCGTAAGCTAAATTATTGTTAGCGTTTAAATTTAAAATTCGGGATTTTAACGCAGTTCCCGCTGCGGCTCGCTTCCCATGCTTCAACATCCCCGTCGAAGCCGGTACGCCCCCATATAATGATGCTACACCTTTGCAGCATCATATAGTATACATTAGGAAATATTAAATTGTCAACAGTTAATTACTGGTTTTGAGCCTTAAGCTTATTGATTTTGAGTCTTGAGCGTTCTTTCAATCATTCTTCCGGCATCTCTTTTTGCGGCATCATCACGCTTATCATAAAGTTTTTTACCACGTGCTACCGCGATAGTCATTTTTACCCTTTGTCCTTTGAGATAAATATCGAGAGGGATAAGTGTAAGCCCTTTTTGCTTTACAGTACCCAAAAGCTTCATTATTTCACGTTTGTGCATTAAAAGCCTCTTTGGTCTTAACGGCTCTCTGTTAAAGATATTACCCTTTTCATACGGTGAAATATGCATACCGTGTACAAACATTTCGCCCTTATCAATTTCGCAATAGCTTTCCTTGAGGTTAACCTTTCCCATACGGATTGATTTAACCTCTGTTCCAAAAAGCTCAATGCCTGCTTCGTACTTTTCTTCTATGAAGAACTCGTGTGTTGCGCTTCTGTTTTGAGCGAGAAGCTTTCTCTTTTCGTTTTCTGCCATTATCAGTTCCCCCTTCAAGGAGTAAAAAATCTATTCTGCGTGAAACCTTGCTTGCAGAGGCAAGCTTTACTTTGACAACATCACCTATGGTAAAGGTGTGTCCTGTGCGTTCACCGTAAAGTGACAAGGTTTTTTCATCAAAAACATAATAATCATCACGAAGTGTTTCAAGCCTTACAAGACCTTCAACAGTGTTGGGAAGCATCACAAAGAAACCAAAACCCGTTACCGATGAGATGACACCCTCAAATTCCTGACCGATAAAGCTTTCCATATATTCAGCCTTTTTGATGTCAAGTGTATCCCGCTCACACATTGAGGCGGCGTTTTCTCTTTCACTGCACTGCACTGATGCCTCGTTAACAAAGGCACTAAGATACGATTTTGTTTTTTTGTCATTTTCTATTGATGCCTTTAATGCTCTGTGACAAACAAGGTCAGGATAGCGGCGTATAGGGGAGGTGAAGTGACAATAATTATCAAGCATCAATCCAAAATGACCGTCGTTTTTACTGTCATACTTAGCCTTTGCCATACTTCTGAGTAACATTGTTGAAAATGCCGCTTCCTGCGGAGTATCCGAAACCTCTTTCATAAGTGCCTGTAGGCTTCTGCAATGCTCATAACCTTTATTATATATGAAGTTGAGTGTGTTTTCAAGCTTTTCTTTATTCGGTTCATCGTGTACTCTGTAAATTGCGCCAATATTATTCTCCCACAAATACTTGGCAACAGCACTGTTTGCTGCAACCATAAATTCCTCAATTATTTTATTTGCAAAGGAATTTTCACGCTTTACAATATCTATTGTTTTTCCGTCCTTGTCAAAAACCGCCTTTGCCTCGGGAATGTTAAAATCAATAGTACCACGCTCACTTGTTTTTTGTGTAAGAAGCAAATAAAGCTCATACATAGCATCAAGCACAGGGCGGAGATGCGAATACTTTTCACACAATAGGGGAGGTTTTTTACTTATCAAAAGGCGCACGTTTTCATAAGTCATTCGTGCCGTACTCTTTATATAAGATTTATGAAAAGTTGTTTTTATAACATTACCATTAGTGTCATAATGAAGAAATACTGACATAGTAAGTCTTAATACACCCTCATTAAGTGAGCATATTCCGTTTGAAAGCCTTACGGGTAGCATAGGTATTACTCTGTCTGCAAGATAAACGCTTGTACCTCTTGCATAAGCTTCCTTATCAAGCGGAGAATTTGGTTTTACATAGTGACTTACATCGGCAATATGAACGCCTAAGATATAACCGTTTTCAGTCTTTTCCACAGATATTGCATCGTCTATATCCTTTGTATCCTCTCCGTCAATTGTAATTATGGTTTCAGACGTAAGGTTAAGTCTGCCTGATAAATCTTCATCCTCTATTTTATCTACTCTCTGCGCCTCCTGGATCACATCAGACGGAAATTCGAGCGAAAAGTCATAACCTTTTATTACAGACAAAACGTCAACACCAAAATCATACGGAAAGCCAAGAATTTCTGTAATACGGCAACAAAGGGAAGTGGTAGGTGTTTCGTATTCAATAATTTTTGCAACAACCTTTTGTCCGTTAAGCGCACCGTTTATATCACGGGATGAAACGAAAATTTCATCAGGCAGTTTATCGTTATCAGGTGTAATTATTCCATATCCACGCTCTTGTGTAAAAACACCTACAATTGTACTGTTTGCACGTGATAAAATACTGATAATTCTTCCTTCGCGGTTTTTATCTGCAGATGATTTTTTTTCAGTTTTTACAAGCACAGTGTCGCCGTTTAATGCACCGTTTACGTATTCTGATGCTATATGAATGTCGCCTTTATCATCTGACACAAAGCCAAAACCTTTTGTAGTTGAACGAAAAATTGCTTTTACAAGTCCCATAGACTTTGCGCTGAAGCATCGCTTTTTCCTGCCGACAATTATTTCGCCCTCTTTTTCAAGCTCGTCTATAATATTATTAAACTCATCAATATCAGACGCAGGAACACATAAAAGCACTGCTATATTTTCCTTAGTCATAGGAGCATATTCGCTACTGTTTATAAAATCACATATTTTTTGTTTACGCAAAAAATCACCTTTTATCTAAAAAAATAAAGGTGCTTTCGTTGAAAGCACCTTAGCAGTTATTTAAGCAAATCAAGTGAAAGCACAACTGAAAGAATGATGAACACAATTGCAAAAACTGTTGTCAATTTTTCAAGTAAGCCCTCACGAGTATTAGCCTTGTTCTTTGAGAAGAATGTCTCGCCGGAGGTGCCCATTACCGAGCTTGCCTCTCTGGGGTCCTTACCCTTCTGGAACAAAACAACTACTGTAAGTATAAGTGCTACTACGATATAAACAATTGTAAATGCCAGCTTCATTTTCTACACCTCCGTAAATTTCCGATTGTCAATTACTATTACTTTAGCATAAGATGAAGACAATTGCAACCTTTTTTTTGAATTATGCCCAAATTTTATTTAGCTTTTGGTTTTGATATGAGTGCAGCAAGGAATGCAAATACAACTGCGGCCGCAATTCCGCCTGCCGTTGCAGTAAGTCCGCCTGTAAATATTCCGATAATACCATTCTCAGATATGGCTTTTTTTACACCTTCAAAAAGGCTGTATCCAAATCCCGTAAGCGGAACTGTTGCACCTGCACCTGCAAATTCTACAAGCTTTCCGTAAATTCCAAGCAGTGACAGTAAAACGCCCGTACACACATAACCCGTCAAAAGTTTCGCCGCAGTAAGAGATGTTCTGTCAATAAAAATCTGACCTATACCGCAAATTGTTCCTCCTACTAAAAATGCCTTTATATAATCCATAATAACAAACTCCTTTTTAAGAAAAACTATTATTGTTATTATGCTAAAGCGATAAGAAAATATTCATATGTATATGATTGCCAAAAAATTCTTTTTTTAAAAAATAATTTGAACTTATTATATTTAGATATTTACAAAATACAACTATATGTGGTAGAATAAGTTAGATACTTATAAAATAGATACATATGAATTTCAGAAAGGCAGTGACATAATAATGCAGAAAAAATATAAAAGAGTACTTATTAAACTTAGCGGCGAGGCGCTTGCAGGAGAGACAGGATTTGGTCTTGACGAGAAAACACTTGACAGTATTGCCAAAACACTTAAGGAATGTGTTGATATGGGAGTGGAGATTGCTGTCGTAGTTGGCGGCGGAAACTTCTGGAGAGGAAGAACAGGGGAGAATATGGAAAGAACAAGGGCAGACCATATGGGAATGCTTGCAACTGTAATAAACTCTCTTGCGCTTTGTGACGCATTTGAACGTAACGGTATTAACACACGTGTGCAAACCGCAATTGAAATGAAGCAGATTGCAGAAACATACGTAAGAGGCAGAGCGGTACGTCACCTTGAAAAGGGTAGAGTTGTTATCTTCGGATGCGGAACGGGAAATCCGTTTTTCTCAACAGATACGACTGCAGCACTCCGTGCGGCTGAAATTGATGCCGATGCAATTCTTCTTGCAAAGAAGGTTGACGGTGTTTATGACAGTGACCCTGCAAAGAACCCGGATGCGGTTAAATTTGACAAGATAACATATATTGATGTTCTTAACAAGGGACTTGGTGTTATGGATACAACAGCAACTTCTCTTTGTATGGATAACAAAATGCCTATCCGTGTATTCGGTCTTTCAGAGCCCGAAAATATTAAAAGAGTTCTTTTAGGAGAAGAGATAGGCACACTTGTGTATGCACAGTAAGATTATAAATTTAAAATTTTAATATATTATTGCCGAGTTTGTCGGCGGATTGGAGATTAATATGAGAAACGATTATCCTGAAATTACAGAAAAAATTAATAAGGCAGTTAACTTTTACATTGATGACCTTGGTTCTATCCGTGCAGGAAGAGCAAGTACAACTGTACTTAATAAGATAAGTGTTGACTATTACGGTACAATGACCCCTGTTTCACAGGTTGCCGCTGTTTCAACACCCGATGCACGCACAATAGCAATTCAGCCGTGGGATGCAACTCTTATAAAAGAGATAGAAAAGGCAATCCTTGCATCAGAGCTTGGTATTAACCCTCAAAATGACGGTAAGGTTATTCGTCTTTCATTCCCTCAGCTTACAGAGGACCGCAGAAAAGAACTTACAAAGACAGTTGCAAAAAAGAGCGAGGATTGTAAGGTTGTAGTTCGTGGTATCAGAAGAGATGAAATTGAAAAATACAAAGCAATGAAGAAAAAGAGCGAAATTACAGAGGATGACCTTAAGAATATCGAAAAGGATATTCAGGATATCATAGATGCAAGCATCAAAGAGATAGATGCAATTGCAGATAAGAAAAACAAAGAAATTATGGAAATATGATTATGCTGAATATATTTAAAAGGTTATTACCTAAAACACAGCAAAAAGTGGACTTTGAAAATTTACCGCAACATATCGGTATAATTATGGACGGGAATGGCCGCTGGGCAAAAAAACGCGGCCTACCCCGTACAAGCGGTCATGTTGCAGGGGCAAAGACTTTTGAAAAAATAGTCGAAGATGCAGGAAATATCGGTATAAAGGTTGTTACGGTATATGCCTTTTCTACGGAAAACTGGCAACGCCCGAAGGAAGAGGTTGATGCACTTATGAATCTTCTGGAGGATTACCTTGACAACGGACTTTCCCGCCTTGCAGGGCGTGATGTAAGAGTCCATTTTATAGGCGATAGAAGTGCCTTTTCCGACAAGTTTCAAAAAAAGCTTTGTCATATGGAAAAGGCCACTATGAATAACAGTGGTCTTTTACTTAATGTTGCACTTAATTACGGCGGCAGAAATGAACTTACAAATGCCGTTAAATTAATCGCGCAAAAGGTTAAGGATGAAACACTTTCATACGAAGATATTACAGAGGAGACAATTTCTTCATATCTTTATACAGCAGGACAGCCGGACCCTGACCTTATTATAAGACCGAGCGGAGAATTCAGGCTTAGCAATTTTCTGATGTGGCAGGGTGCATACAGCGAACTTTGGTTTTCTGACTGTCTGTGGCCTGATTTTACAAAAGAGGATTTACTTCGTTCAATTTATGACTATCAGCAAAGAAACAGAAGATTTGGCGGAGTATAATATTTCCCCGAAAGGACGAAATCTTATGAAACAGCGACTAATTAGTTCTTTTTTTGCAATAATATTACTTATATTGGTTGTATTCAGCAATCAGTATGTTTTTGACGTTGCAGTTGTACTTATTTCAGCAATGGGTATTTTTGAGGTTATAACAGCACTTGGGCTTTCCCAATACAAAATTATGACTTCAATAAGCGTATTGATGCCTCTGGTATTTATGCTTATATCTTATTTTGCGTGGGAATATGCTTTTGCAGCAGTGTTTCTATTTGTAGCAGCATACCTGCTCGTTATGCTTTTCGACCACAAAAGATATTCCTTTACTACAGCGGCAATGTTTATGATGATTTCCTTAATGGTAACTTTTGCATTTATCCACGTGTCACTGACAAGGCATCTTGCAAACGGAATCTTGAATATTTTTGTAATATTCATAGGCTCCTGGATTACTGACACGTGTGCGTATTTTACAGGGCTTGCTATTGGAAAGCACAAGCTTGCACCGTCTGTAAGTCCCAAGAAAACCATTGAAGGCTCGATCGGCGGAGTTGTAGGTGTAACTGTAATTCTTGCCGCATATGCTGCCGTTTTTGGAAATATAATAGATAGTATAACGGCGAATGTTTCCGCTGCAGTTTGCATAGGATTAATATGCGGTGTTATTTCGCAGTTTGGAGATCTTTGTGCATCTGTTATCAAAAGAGAAAACAATATAAAAGACTTTGGAAAGATTATGCCCGGTCACGGCGGTGTGATGGATAGGTTTGACAGTTTTATTTTTGTTGCACCTGTTGTCTATTACTTTTTAAATTCTTTTCCGATTTTTATATAAAAGCAGGTAATTCAAATGAAAAACATATCAGTATTAGGTTCAACGGGTTCTATCGGTACACAAACTCTTGAGGTAGTTGACAAAACTAACGATTATATAATATCTGCACTGACAGCACATTCAAATGTGGGCTTAATTGAAAAACAAATAAGAAAATATAAGCCAAAGCTTGCTTGTATGACTGATGAAAAAGCCGCAAACGACCTAAAGGTTCGTGTCGCAGATACAAACGTAAAGGTTTTATCGGGAATAGAGGGTGTGTGCGAATGTGCAGCAATTGACGAAGCCGAGGCTGTTGTAACGGCTATAGTTGGAATAGCAGGTCTTAAACCAACATTAAGTGCCATTTTCTGCGGTAAAAGGATTGCGCTTGCAAATAAGGAAACACTTGTAACGGCTGGAGAAATAGTTATGGCAGAAGCAAAAAAACACGGCAGTGAAATTATCCCCGTTGACAGTGAGCACAGTGCAATTTTTCAATCAATTTCAAATCAGCAAAAATTCCTGAAAAGAATAATTATTACGGCATCAGGCGGACCTTTTTTCGGAAAAAGTAAAGAAGAACTAAAAAATATTACCCCCGAGATGGCTCTGAAACATCCTAACTGGAGTATGGGGGCAAAAATTACGATAGACAGTGCTACCCTTGTAAATAAGGGACTTGAAATTATTGAGGCAATGCACCTTTTTGGACTACCTGCAGATAATATCATACCGATTATTCACAGAGAAAGCATTGTTCATTCAATGGTGGAATTTTGCGACTCAAGTGTGATTGCGCAAATGGGTGTTCCGGATATGAAACTTCCAATCAGCTATGCTCTGTCATACCCTGAAAGAACTGTGCCCGTGTGCGACACACTTGACCTTGTAAAGGTCGGCACACTAAGCTTTTTCGATGTTGATAATAAAACCTTTCCTGCAATTACTCTTGCAAAAGAGGCTGCAAAGAAAGGCACAATTATGTGCAGTGTGTTTAATGGCGCAAATGAAGCGGCAGTGGAGCTTTTCCTGAATGGTAAATGCTCTTTTACAGACATTACCGAATTTATTGAAATTGCAATGAGTAAAGCACCAAAAATAGAAAACCCGTCGCTTGATGATATATTTATGGCAGATGATTTTGCCAGAAAAATAGTAAAGGAATGTGTTTAATTGGCAATTCTGATTACAATTATTGGTTTTGGTATAATGGTATTTCTTCACGAACTTGGTCATTTTATTGCTGCCAAGCGTTTTGGTGTGCTTGTACACGAATTTGCTATCGGTATGGGACCAAAGCTCGTTTCCTTTGGAAAAGGAGAAACTAAATACTCGCTGAGATTACTTCCGATTGGAGGGTATGTGCGCCTTGAAGGCGAGGGAGAGCTTGATGAAAATGATAATCCACGCTCTTTTTCAAATCTTGTACCTATAAAGAGGATTATAATACTTTTTGCAGGTGCATTTATGAATATACTTCTCGGATTTTTACTCTTTACGTTTATAAATCTTAACGCAGGAATTGTTCCTGCTGTAATAGAGTCTATACCGCAGGAATATTCGGCAGAACAAACCCCTTTTATAAAAGGAGACGAAATATTAAAGCTTGATAACACTAAAATCCACACCTTTGATGATGTTTCTCTTTTTATGAGCAGGTGTGACGAAGAGATATCCGTTACAATTAAACGTGACGGTCAAGTTAGGGAAATTACAAATTTTAAACCTTTTAAGACAGACTACGGGTATAAGCTGGGAGTTGTTTTTGAAACAAAAAAAGGAAACTTTTTTGAATGTGCAGAATTTGCAGTGTACGATACTATTTATATAACAAAGGCAGTTATATTTGCACTTGGCAACCTAATAAGCGGAAGAGTAGGAATAAACTCTCTTTCCGGCCCCGTTGAAATAGTATCTGTTGTAGGATCGGTAGCATCAACACAAAGTGACTACACATTTATTTCGGTATTGATGCTCTTTGCTATGATTACCGTTAACCTTGGTGTATTTAATTTATTGCCGTTTCCCGCACTTGACGGCGGAAGCATAATTTTTGCATTGTATGAGCTTATTACAAAGCGAAAAGTTAAAAGTGAAATTGTCGGTTATGCAAGTATGATTGGTTTTGCACTTCTAATGATTTTAGCCGTTATAGTAACGGTGGGAGATATTACAGATTTGATAAAATAACGCTTGAGAGGATTGATTTTAAATGAGCAGAGCTCTTGCACGTGAAGATGCGTTTAAGTTGGTTTTTGAAATGAAGATTTCAGATATATCAGCAGAAGATGCACTCAACTATCTATATAAAACAGTGGAAAAATCTAACGAAATGTGGGCACAGGAATTTGTTTCTGCTGCAAGCCGCAAATATATTGAAGGTGTTGTAAAGGGCATCCGTGAAAAAGAAGAGGAAATTAATGCAATAATTGAGGGAAAGCTTAAAGACTGGACAATACAGAGAATTTCAAAAGTGAACCTTGCCCTCTTACAGCTTTCCATTTATGAAATCAAGTATATGGATGATATTCCATATAAAGTTTCAGCAAATGAGGCGATAAAGCTCGCAAAGGAATATGGGGGAAATGAATCGGGTGCGTTTATAAACGGTGTGCTTGGTGCAGTAATTAATGAGCTTGAAGGGAACTGATGATATGAGCGACTCCAGAAGAATTGCCACTGTATCGCAGATTAATAACTACATAAAAGCACTTTTAGACCAAATGCCGGTTTTGCAAAATATTTGGATTAAGGGTGAGATAAGTAATTTCAAACGCCATTCATCAGGGCATTTATACTTAACCTTAAAAGACGGCGGAGCGGTTCTTAAGGCAGTAATGTTCAGAAATGCGGCTGCTAATCTGAAATTCGATCCCACCGACGGAACAAAAGTGCTTGCACGCGGAAGAATAAGTGTTTATGAAGCGGGCGGACAGTATCAGATGTATATTGAGGAAATGGAAGCTGACGGCTTGGGTGATTTATATGCAAAATTTGAAGCACTCAAAAAACAACTTTCAGAGGAAGGGTTATTTGACGAAGACAGAAAAAAGCCAATTCCCAAATTTCCTGAAACAATCGGTATTGTTACAAGTCCTACGGGCGCGGCTATCCGTGATATGATAAACGTAATAAAACGCAGATGTCCTATGGTGAAGGTAATAATCTACCCTTGCCTTGTCCAGGGCGAAAATGCTGCAC
The DNA here is from genome assembly GCA_045656645.1 of Clostridia bacterium. Taxonomy (GTDB): domain Bacteria; phylum Bacillota; class Clostridia; order UMGS1883; family UMGS1883; genus UMGS1883. The sequence continues at coordinate 65,542 of JAZORN010000094.1, forward strand.
AAAGCATAGCGGCAGGAATAAAATATTTTAATGAAAATAAAAAAGTTGATGTCATTATTTCAGGCAGAGGAGGCGGCTCAATTGAGGATTTATGGGCGTTTAATGAAGAAATTACTGCCCGCAGTGTTGCCGCATCTGAAATACCGGTTATTTCAGCAGTAGGTCACGAGGTTGATTTTACAATATGTGATTTTGTGGCGGATTTACGAGCACCAACTCCATCTGCTGCTGCAGAGCTTGCGGTGCCTGATATTCTTGAACTACGAAAGTTTACAGATACGGCAAAGGTAAGAATGGCAACACTTTTGAGAAATAAGCTTGATGCGCAGGTAAAGCACTTTGAACTGCTTTCTTCACGAAGCTCACTCAGGCAGTTTGACAGAGTACTTTCCGACAAGGCACAAACAATAGATGCATTATATGACAGATGTGTTCTTTCGTATAAAAACACTGCTGAAAGCCTTAATGAAAAATTTAAGGCGTTATGCGGAAAGCTTTCTGCATTAAGTCCGATAGCAATATTTGAAAGAGGCTATTGCAGTGCACAAAAAGACGGAAAAACGATAAATAGTATTTCGCAGATAGAAGAGGGCGACAATATAAGCTTGAGATTAACCGACGGTGAAGCTTTATGCAACGTCACTCAAAGGAGGAATTTAAAATGAAATTTGAAGAAGCGATGAAACAGCTTGAAGAAACGGTAAAACAGCTTGAGAGTGGCGAAACAACTCTTGAAGAATCAATGGAGCTTTTTGAAAAAGGGGTAAATCTTTCAAGAACTTGCCAGAAATTACTTGCAGACGCTCAGCTTAAGGTTACAAAGCTTATAAGCGAAACGGGTGAAGAAGTAGAGTTTGATACGGAGAATATGTAATGAATTTTAATGTTTGCTTTAATAATTATGTAAATGAGATTAATAATTATCTCAAAGATGCACTTACAGACCGAAAAGGTTTGATATATGATGCAATGGGGTACAGTCTGTATGCAGGAGGAAAACGCATACGCCCTATGTTATCCCTTGCGTGCTGCGATGCACTTGACGGAAATCACTCTGCAGCACTTGTATATGGAAGTGCAATTGAAATGATACATACATATTCATTAATTCACGATGACCTTCCATGTATGGATGATGATGATTTAAGGCGGGGAAAGCCGACAAACCATATCGTTTACGGTGAAGATACTGCCGTTCTAGCAGGTGATGCACTACTCAATTATGCATGCGAGAGTATTGTTTCAAAAAATATGCTACCGCCAGAACTCTCACTTAAAGCACTTAATATCATTTACAGTGCATCAGGAGCAGAGGGAATGATTGGCGGACAGATAATGGATATGCTCGCTGAGAAAGAGGCACCTGATGCGCAAACTCTTAATCTTCTGCATTCTAAAAAAACAGGTGCACTAATACGTGCGGCAGCATCTGTGGGTGCATTAAGTGCAGGAAAAGATGAAAATTTATTTAATGATTATTCATCATCACTCGGTCTTGCTTTTCAGATACGTGACGATATTCTTGATATTGAAGGCGATGCCGAAAAATTCGGAAAACCTATTTTAAGTGATGAAAAAAACAATAAAACCACCTATGTTACGCTTTATGGAATTGAAGAGGCGAAGAAAAAGTTAAGCGATGAAACACAAAAAGCAATAGCTTCAATAGAATTTTTAGGCGAAAAGGGTGAATTTTTAAGAGAGCTTGCACTGTATTTATTAAACAGAGAAATTTAACTAAGGAGCATATTATGTTCAATAAATTAGCATTTATAGAAGAAAGATATGAAGAGCTTTCACAGAAAATCAGCGATCCTCTGGTTATAGCTGACCAAAACAGATGGAGAAAGCTGTGCAAAGAAAATTCCGACATTACTCCCATTGTGGAAAAATACAGAGAGTACAAAACAGCAAAAACAGCAATTGAAGATGCGAAAGAAATGCTTCAGGATAATCCTGATAAGGATTTTGAAGAAATGCTGCAATTGGAAATTGAGGAAAATAAAGAAAAGATTACTTCTCTTGAGGAAGAGCTTAAAATACTACTTCTTCCCAAAGACCCTAATGATGAAAAGAGTGTAATTGTTGAAATCCGTGGAGGCACGGGCGGAGAAGAGGCGGCACTTTTTGCGGGGGCACTTTTTAGAATGTACAGTATGTATGCCGAAAACAGAAACTGGAAAATTGACATAATGAACTCCAATCCGACAGAGCTTGGGGGTTACAAGGAAATTACCTTTACAGTTGAGGGAGCAGGTGCATACAGCCGCCTTAAGTACGAAAGCGGCGTTCACAGAGTACAAAGAGTTCCTGAAACAGAATCGGGCGGAAGAATTCATACAAGTGCCGCAACGGTAGCGGTGCTTCCCGAAGTTGAAGAAGTTGAGCTTGAAATCAATCCAAATGATTTAAGAATAGATGTTTTCCGTGCAGGTGGTCCCGGCGGTCAGTGCGTAAATACTACAGACTCTGCCGTTCGTGTAACGCATATTCCCACGGGTCTTGTTGTTTCTTGTCAGGATGAAAAAAGTCAGCACAAAAACAAGGATAAGGCTCTTAAGGTGCTTCGCAGCCGTTTGTATGAGTTTTTAGAGGCTCAGCGAAATGATGCAATAAGCCGTGAGAGAAAAAGTCAGGTGGGAAGCGGCGACAGAAGCGAAAGAATACGCACATATAATTTCCCGCAGGGAAGAGTAAGCGACCATAGAATTAATCTTACACTTTATAAAATAGATTCTATTATGAACGGGGAGCTTGATGAAATTATTGACTCGCTTATAACGCATTTTCAGAGTGAAAGACTTAAAAATACACAAGAGTGATATTGAAAGGAATTGAATGAAATGGAAGCACGCCGAGGAAAAGTTAAGCTTGAAAAAATAATTAAAGAATTTCATCTGGAAGTTGTATATGCACCGGAAAACATTGACGATATTCTTATAGAATGCAGTGACGTACACAGACCGGGAATTCAGCTTAGTGAACAGTATTATGACTATTTTGACAGCGACAGAATACAGATATTAGGAAAAGTAGAAAACTATTTTATGATAAAAAAGAGCGTGGAGGAGCAAAAGCTTGCATATGATAAGCTTATGCAGACGGGCATACCTGCAATTGTAATTACCAGAAAGCTTAATGTTACGGAAGAGCTTTTTGAAAGTGCGAAGAAATACTCTGTTCCGCTTCTTAGAACAGAAGAAAGTACATCTGCATTTATGGCGGCTCTTATTGCATTTCTTAACGTATCACTCGCACCGACAATCACACGTCACGGTGTTCTTGTTGAGGTATATGGTGAGGGCGTACTGCTTCTTGGTGAAAGCGGAGTAGGTAAGAGCGAAACTGCCGTTGAACTTATAAAAAGAGGTCACCGTCTTGTAGCTGACGATGCAGTAGATATTAAAAGGGTTTCAGCAAAAACGCTTGTCGGAAGCTCTCCTGAAATAATACGACATTTCATCGAATTAAGAGGTATAGGCATCATAGATGTCAGAAAAATTTTTGGTATGGGTGCCGTAAAAAACACAGAAAACATTAATCTCGTAATAAATCTCGAGCTCTGGCAGCAGGGCAAAAATTACGAGCGTTTAGGACTTGATAAAGAGGTGACGAATATCCTCGGTATAGACATTCCATCTCTTACCGTCCCTGTAAGACCGGGAAGAAACCTCGCAGGTATTATTGAAATTGCGGCAATGAACCACCGTCAGCAGAATATGGGATATAACGCGGCAGAGGAACTTAGCGAAAGACTTACCAAGCAGATGAACGGTATTGAAATGACGGGGAAAGATTTATTCTGATAGGAAGGGTATAGGCTATGATTGAAAAACTGTGCGAAGTAATTGACCAAAGCAGAATAAAAAGAAATGTTTCAATGTCAAACCTTACAACATTTAAAACAGGCGGAAATGCAGATATGGTAATTTATCCGCACACTACAGAGGAACTAAAGAATGTCGTTAAGTTCTTTTATGAAGCACGATTACCATATTATGTATTGGGTAACGGCAGTAACCTTCTCGTAAGTGATGACGGTATAAAAAAGCCAATTATCTGCATTGGCAGAGAGTTTTCGTCTATCGAAGTATTTGAAAACTGCATAACCGCAAAGGCAGGTGCTTTTTTATCTTCGATTGCAAAAAAGGCATATGACGAATCTCTTACAGGTTTTGAATTTGCCGCAGGAATTCCCGGTACACTTGGCGGTGCATTGATAATGAATGCGGGTGCATATGGCGGTGAAATGAAAGACGTTGTTGAGGCGGTAAGCTTTATTGATCCATCAGGAGAAGAATATGTTGTAAGTGGCGAAGAAATGGAGTTTTCTTACCGTCACAGTGCTCTTTCTGATACTGATTGCATCATTACAGGTGCAACAATCAAGTTGGAATGTGGAAACAAAGAAGAAATCGCAGAAAAGATGGCAGACCTTGCAGCAAGGCGTCGTGAAAAGCAGCCCCTCGAGTTTCCGAGTGCAGGAAGTACATTTAAGCGTCCACAGGGGTATTTTGCAGGCGCACTTATTGAAGAAGCAGGTCTAAAAGGAAAAACCATAGGCGGTGCACAGGTAAGCTCTAAGCACAGTGGATTTATAATTAATACGGGAAATGCAACAACAAAAGATATTTTAGAGCTTATTGACTTTGTCAGAGAAAAGGTATATGAAAAACATTCTGTATTACTTGAAACAGAAGTCAAATACTGGAGCTAAGAAATTATGAGATTTGTAATAATCACCGGAATGAGCGGTGCAGGAAAAACGCAGGTTATGCATTTTCTTGAAGATACAGGCTATTATTGTATTGATAATATGCCTGTTGCATTTTTATTGCCTTTTGCGAAAATGTGTAATGACGAATGTGATAAATTTAATAATGTAGCAGTAGTTGTGGATATTCGAAGCGGTGATGCACTTCTTGAGATAGGCACTGCACTTGATGAATTCAGAAAGAACAGCCTTAAATATGAAATACTTTTTCTCGAGGCAGATGAAAGTGTTATTGTAAAACGTTATAAGGAAACCCGCAGAAAACACCCACTTGCGCCCGACGGCAGTATAGAAGACGGTATTCATATTGAGAGGGACAAGCTTTCTTTTCTTCGTGAAAATGCAAATAAAATAATAGACACGTCACAACTTCTTACCCGTGAGTTAAAGCAGCTAATATATGAATTTTACGGTGATGAAGAAGCTCGCAATTATTTTCATGTACAAGTACAGTCATTTGGGTTTAAGTATGGTATTCCACGTGATGCAGATTTGGTTTTTGATGTCAGATTTCTGCCTAATCCCTTTTATGTGCCTGAGCTAAGAGCGCAAAACGGAACAGAGAAAGATGTATCGGAGTTTGTTCTTAAATATAAACAATCAAGTCAGTTTTTAGATAAGCTTGATGATATGCTGACAATGCTTATTCCTCATTATATCGAAGAAGGGAAGAGTGAGCTTGTTATTGCAATAGGCTGCACGGGAGGAAAACACCGTAGCGTTACCATAGCCGAAGAAACTTTTAAAATGTTAAAAAGCAAGAAAATAAAAGCAGTAATTCGCCACAGAGATATAACTAAGGATTGATAAATATGGCTACCTTTTCAAGTATGGTTAAAACTGAATTATGTGAAGTAAAGTTCAGCGAAAGTGATGCAAGGGCAGAGCTTGCTGCAATGATGCTTTTTGGTGAAAATCTCGAAGACGGGCAAGTTGTTTTAAAAACAGATAAAGCTGAAACAGCCGCAAGAATTCAAAGCCTTTTAAAAAAAGCACTAAAAGAAGAGCTTTCAATAGATATACTAAAAGGCAGAAAAGCTTACTCAATTTCAATTTCTGATGATATAGCAGAGAAAGCCGGCGTTTATTTTTCTGATGATGGCGAAATTGCACTTGATGAAGATGTATGCGCTGAGGATTCTTCGCGCAGGGCATTTCTAAGGGGCGCATTTGTAATCAGCGGAACTATATCTGACCCTAAAAAAGGATACGATTGCGAGCTTTTAACATATAACGAAAATATGGCTTATTTTGCAACAGAGCTTCTCGAAGAGTTTGGAATAAAGGCAAATATTGTAAAACGCAATAACTTTTATGTTACTTATTTAAAGGATACAAGCAGTATAAGCGACTTTTTAAATATAGTTGGTGCACATAAGCTGATGATGGATTTTATGGTTACTCAAATTGAAAAGGATTTTAATAACCGTGCAAACCGCACTTCCATCTGTAAAGCCGCAAACCTTGACAAGACTATTGCCGCATCAGCCCAGCAGTGTAAAGCTATTTTAAATCTTCAAAAGCTTCCCGTATGGCAGACTTTAGACGAAGATACAAAGACGCTTGCTATGCTTCGCCTTGACAATGTAGATATGCCTCTTTCTGAACTTGGCAGAAAGATGTCACCCCAGATGTCTAAAAGCAGCGTTAACAGACGTATGAAAAAGCTTATTGATTTAGCGGAGGATTTGTAAAATGTTTACACATTTACACGTACATAGTGAATATAGTCTTCTTGACGGTATGTCACGTATAAAGGAGCTTCCCAGGCGTGCAAAAGAGCTTGGGCAAACTTCTATTGCCCTGACCGACCACGGTGTTATGTATGGCGTTGTTGATTTTTATAAGGCGTGCGTTGCAGAGGGAATAAAGCCTATTATTGGTTGTGAGGTATATACGACTAAGGACAGAACTGATAAAAGCGGCGGAAGAGGGGAGAATGAAACAAATCACCTCGTTCTTCTGTGTAAAAATGATGAGGGATATCACAATCTTATACAAATAGTTTCTGCCGGTTTTGTTGACGGGTTTTATTATCGTCCACGTGTGGATATGGAAATCCTTAATAAATATAAAGGTGGCTTGATTGCTCTTTCTGCTTGTCTTGCAGGTGAAATTCCAAAAGCATTAATGGCTGGAAATTTTGACCGTGCAAAGGAAATTGTAGAAGAGTATAAGGAGCTTTTTGACGAGTTTTATATTGAAATTCAGGACCACGGAATTGAAGAACAGAAGAAATTAAATCCATTGCTTGTAAAACTGGCAAAGGAAACGGATACACCGCTTGTTGCTACAAACGATGTTCACTATATAATGCAAAGCGATGCTAAAAATCAGGATGTACTGCTTTGTATACAGACAGGCAAGACTCTTGACGAAGAAAACAGAATGCGTTTTGAAACAGAGGAGTTTTATCTTAAAAGCGAAGATGAAATGAAAACTTTGTTTCCATATGCACCCGAGGCAATTGAAAACACTTCGCTTATTGCAGATAAATGTAATTTTGAATTTAAGTTTGGTGAAAGACATCTTCCTCAATATGATGTTCCCGACGGCAGAGAGCCTTTTGAATATTTACACTCGCTATGTATAGAGGGACTAAAAAAGAGGTATAACAATCCCACAGACGAGCTTTACGAAAGACTTAATTATGAGCTTGGGGTTATAAAGGAAATGGGCTTTACAGACTATTTCTTAATAGTCTGGGATTTTATCAGCTATGCAAAAAATAGTGGTATTCCCGTAGGCCCGGGAAGAGGAAGTGCCGCAGGAAGTATCGTTTCATATACTCTGGGGATTACAGATGTTGAGCCTACAAGATATAATCTTATTTTCGAAAGGTTTCTTAATCCTGAAAGAGTCAGTATGCCCGATATTGATATTGACTTCTGCCCAAAACGCAGAGCAGAGGTTATAAACTATGTCATCGAAAAATACGGTGCAGAGAACGTAAGCCAGATAGGTACGTTTGGTACAATGAAAGCAAGAGGCGCAATACGTGACTGCGGCAGAGTTTTAGGTATGCCCTACGGTGATGTTGATGCAATTGCAAAAATGGTTCCTATGGACCTTGGTATGACACTTGATTTAGCACTTGAAAACCCAAAGCTCAAGGAAGCCTATGAAAATTCAGAGCAGGTTAAAACACTTGTTGATACTGCCCGTGCCGTAGAAGGACTTCCAAGAAACATCGGAACCCACGCGGCAGGTGTTGTTATAGCGGGAAAAAGCGTTTCAAGCTATGTCCCTGTGCAGCGTAGCGATGATATAATTTCAACGCAGTTTACAAAGGATACCGTTGAAGAACTCGGTCTTTTAAAAATGGATTTCCTTGGACTTCGAAATCTTACAGTAATTGAAGATACCGTAAAAATTGCGAAATCTATGGGAATTGATATTGATATTAATAATATTGATTATAATGTGCCCGAGGTTTATGAAATGATTTCCGAGGGTGATACTGACGGTGTATTTCAGCTTGAAAGCGGTGGAATGCGTGCCTTTATGAAAAGGCTTATCCCTGAAAATATAGAAGATATTACGGCAGGTATCGCACTTTACAGACCCGGTCCGATGGACTTTATTCCTGCATATATCAAAAATAAAATGAATCCTGAAAACATCTCATATAAACATCCTCTTTTAAAGGACATTCTTGAAATGACTTACGGATGCATTGTGTATCAGGAACAGGTAATGCAGATTGTTCGTACTCTTGCAGGCTTTTCAATGGGACGTGCCGACGAAGTACGTCGTGCAATGAGTAAGAAAAAGGCAAAGGAAATGCAGCGCGCAAGGCAAAGCTTTATTTACGGAGAAGATAACGAAGACGGCTCAGTACGTTTTATGGGCTGTGTCCGCAATGGAATTGATGAACAAACAGCACAGAAGATTTTTGATGATATGGATGCGTTTGCACAGTATGCCTTTAATAAGAGCCATGCTGCAGCATATTCCTTTGTAACATACCAGACGGCATACTTAAAGTGTCTTTATCCTGCACAGTTTATGGCGGCACTTATTTCAAGTGTAATGGATAACTCCAATAAGGTTGCCGCATATATAAACAACTGTACTCAAAAGGGAATAAAAATTCTTCCTCCGGATATAAATAAGAGCGATGCAGATTTTTCAGTTGAGGGAAACAATATTCGTTTTGGGCTTACAACAATAAAAAATGTAGGGGAGTCCTTTGTTCGTAATTTAGTAAAAGAACGTCAGCAAAACGGAGAGTTCAAGAGCCTTCGTGATTTTGCTTCCCGTATGATCGGGGAGCTTAACAAACGAAGCGTTGAATGTCTTATAAAGAGTGGGGCATTTGATACTTTAAATGGTACCCGTGCTCAATTTCTCTCTGTGTACGAAGAAATAATCGACTCAGAATCACGTGCAGGAAAAAATAACATTGCAGGACAGATAACCTTCTTTGGAGAAGAAGAGAATAAAGAAGATATATTTCCTGCTAATGTAAAAGAATATTCACAAAGAGAACTTCTGAATATGGAAAAAGAAGTTGCGGGAATTTATTTATCAGGTCATCCGCTTGATGAATTTCGTGAAGATATTCATAAGATGAAATATCCTTCCTGCGGAGAAATCATTGATGATGACAGTGAATATACCGATGGAAGTGAAATTTCTCTTGTAGGTATTATTTCTGCCAGACGTGATAAGCTTACCCGTTCCAACACAAATATGTCATTTATAACAATAGAGGACTTCACCGGAAGTATGGAGGTTATTGTTTTCCCGAAGGTGCTTACACGGCTTGACAGCGTACTTACAGAAAACTCTATTGTTATGCTTCACGGAAGACTGGATATTAAAGACGAGGAAGAAACGAAACTGATTCTTGACAGTGCAGCACCATTTGCAGGCGCGGTCGAAACCTTATTACTTTCTCTGTCTGACGAAAACCTTAAAAAGCTTGATAAAATACGTGCGTGTATATTCAAGCATCCGGGTGCATATCCTGTAGAGATAGAATGTAGCTACGGCAGAATTGCAGTAAATAAGGTTTTGGCGGATGCTTCTCCTGATTTAATTGCTGAAATAAATACAATTTGCGGTGAAAATGTCGCTTGGTTAAAAAAATAATGATTGCTTTTTTCAAAATTATGGTGTATTATATCTACAGTTACAGAAAGGATATAATTGTATGTGGACAACTGTTTATATGACGCAGAGCATTGATACTGCAAGAGCGATGCGTGAGAAAATTGAAGATAGTCATATTATCGTGATGATGCGTTCAATAAAGCCTCAGGAGGATGCGGTGGAAAGCTGTTATGAAATACTTGTTCCCAACGCAGAACTTAAAGCGGCACTTGATATCATCATTGACGAATAAAAAGAAGCGTGCCGCTTCACCCATTTCGCGTCCTGGCAAAATTCAAATATGACAAATGTCGCTCGCGATAAAATCACGCAATTTGGTACAATTTAAGCATAGTTTGTATGTTTTACAGGCTATGCTTATTTTTGTTATAATAAGAAGGTAATAGTCTACTGACGCTCACGCAATTGAACTTAGGGTTCGAATAGGAAAGTGTCAGCCGCCTTCTTG
>JAZORN010000095.1:0-11463 GCA_045656645.1 Clostridia bacterium
TGCTTTTCCTTTTCCCCAAAAAGCATGGTCTGCTTTTCGGGGTCCCCGAAAGTCGCAAGACTTTTGGGGAAAGGAGCAAACGAGCGACAAGTTTAAGTTTTAGAAAACTTAAACCAAAGCGAGCCTTGCGACGCGGAGAGGCGAAGTTTGTTCGTAGCAAAAAGGCTTATAAACTAAGAAAAATCGAATAAAATGAGATTTTTTAACCAAATTCAGGATGTTTTATAAATTATAAACTACCTGAATTTTCGTATATTTATCTCCTTTTTGCGGTCTGGACTTTTTTTACATCCCCTTTTATTATTAGTTTTTGAGACTGTGCATTGGTGCGGGAATTCGTCCGCCTCTGTTTATAAAATCTGCACATCCGTATTTATTAACGGGCATTACTGGACCCGTTCCCAGAAGTCCGCCGAATTCAACAACATCGCCAACCTTTTTTCCCGGTGCAGGAATAATTCTAAGCGCCGTTGTTTTTGTATTTATGACACCGATTGCAACCTCATCTGCAAGTATACCTGAAATCGTTTCAGCACTTGTATCACCGGGCACTACAACCATATCTATACCAACAGAGCATACACACGTCATTGCCTCAAGCTTTTCGAGAGAAAGTGCACCGCAAAGTGCCGCATCAATCATTCCTGCGTCTTCGCTGACTGGAATAAACGCACCGCTTAATCCGCCGACATATGATGATGCCATCACACCGCCTTTTTTAACTGCATCGTTTAAAAGAGCAAGTGCCGCCGTTGTTCCCGGTGCGCCGCACTTTTCAACGCCCATTTCCTCAAGAATATGTGCAACACTGTCACCTACTGCAGGGGTAGGTGCAAGGGAAAGGTCAACAATACCTCTCTGTGCCCCGAGCCTTGCCGCCGCTTCCGTAGAAACAAGCTGACCCATACGCGTGATTTTAAATGCGGTTTTCTTTATAGTATCGGCTACAACACCGAAATCCTCACCCTTAACCTTTTCAAGAGCCTTTTTAACAACTCCGGGGCCGCTTACACCGACATTGATTACACATTCACCCTCACCCATACCGTGGAAAGCACCTGCCATAAAGGGGTTATCCTCAACTGCGTTTGCAAATACAACGAGCTTTGCACATCCAAAACCGTCTTTATCCTTTGACATTTCTGCCGTTCTTTTTATAATTTGCCCCATATGCTTTACGGCATCCATTGATATTCCTGCCTTTGTAGAGCCTACATTAACACTGGAACAGATTTTATTTGTGGTACAGAGCGCTTCGGGAATGGTTTCAATAAAATCGTACTCACCCTTTGTATATCCCTTTTGTACGAGTGCGGAATATCCGCCTATAAAATTAACACCTGTCGTATCTGCCGCACGGTCAAGTGCTTTTGCAAACTTTATATAATCACCGCATGCCTGTCCAACTATTGAAATAGGCGTTACACTTATTCTCTTATTTATAATCGGTATGCCGTATTCCTTTTCAAGCTGCTCCCCAACGGGAACAAGATTTTCGGCAAGCCTTGTTACCTTGTCATAAACACGCTGAGCTGCACGCTCCGAATTGTCCCCTATACAGTCAAGAAGGGATATACCCATCGTTATCGTACGTATATCAAGGTGTTCATTATCTATCATATTGATAGTTTCCATTATTTCCAAAGGATTAATCATCTATACTCCGCTCCTTTATATTCTGTGCATTGAGTCATAAACCTTCTTATGACGCACCTGTATTTTCTGCTGAAGCTTCTCCCCGAGGGACTGAAGCTCTGCCGCTATATCTGAAAACGATGATGTCGCTTTACCCATATCAACAACCATAACCATAAAAAACTGATTTTCAGATGTTGTCTGAGTAATGTCTACGATATTGACGTTATTTTTTGCAAGGAGCGCACTCACTCTCGCAATAATACCTACGCCATCCTTTCCCATTACTGTAATTACAGATTTCAACACTATCACTCCCATAAAAAAGTCATACAGTGATTATATCACTGTATGACTTTCTTTTCAAGCATAAAAACTCTTATAATACTTTATTTTTTAAGTCCTCAATACATTTTTTGCATATATTCTTTTCAGAATACATATAGACATCTTCCTCACTGCCGCAGAAGATGCAGTTGGGAACATATTTTTTAAGAATAATACTCTCACCCTCGACATAAATTTCCAGAGGGTCACGCAAATCAATTTTGAGTGTTCTTCTGAGTTCAATAGGAAGAACTATTCTTCCAAGCTCATCCACCTTACGAACAATTCCTGTAGATTTCATCCTTAACTCCTCCTTTATATAAACTTCTGTTTATAATATAACAAATTTTCCCGCTGCGGTCAACAGAAAAACTGTTAATTATTTGTAAATAACTACAAAAAATTACATAGCTTGACACCTTATGACAAGAATGTTATAATTGCATAGATACAGAAAAGAGGTCTTTTAAATGTTACGAAAATTTGCCCATTACTACAAGCCATATATAGCTATTATTATTTTTGATTTGCTTTGTGCCGCATTTACCACCGTGTGCGAGCTTGCTTTTCCGATGATAGTACGTGAAATAACAAACACTGCTCTTAATAGTTCTGCCTCAGTTTTGCTTTCTACAGTTCTTCGACTTGGCGGAATATATCTCTTTTTACGTCTTTGCGACACTGTTGCAAATTACTATATGGCAGATGTCGGTCACGTGATGGGTGCACGCCTTGAAACAGATATGCGCCGTGATTTATTCGACCACCTGCAAAACCTCCCTTTCAGCTACTATGACAATGTAAAGGTCGGTCAGATTATGTCAAGGGTTACAAACGACCTTTTTGATGTAACGGAATTTTCCCACCATTGTCCCGAAGAATTTTTTATAGCGGGAATAAAAATCATCGGCTCCTTTATAATCTTATCAAAGGTGAATTTCCTTTTAACCCTCATCATATTCCTTATGCTCCCGCTGATGCTGATTTCAATAATTGCTTTCAGGAAAAAAATGAAGGATGCATTTAAAATTCAGCGTGAGCAGGTGGGAAATCTCAACGCACAGCTTGAAGACAGTCTTCTCGGAATACGCGTTGTAAAAAGCTTTGCAAACGAGGATATTGAAAGGGAAAAATTCAATCAGAATAACACTAAATTTTTACAGACGAAAAAATACGCCTATAAATATATGGCACTTTTCCATTCAGGCACCCGTTTCTTTGACGGTGTAATGTATATTGGTGTTATTGTAATAGGCTCGCTGTTTATGTTAAAAGGTCATATAACATCATCAGACCTTATTGCGTATCTTCTATATATACAAACCCTTATCACATCAATACGCCGCATTGTAGAATTTACGGAGCAGTTTCAAAAGGGTATTACGGGCATAGAGCGTTTTATGGAAATAATAGAAGAGCCTGTAACTATTACTGACACCCCAGATGCAGTTTCGGCAGATAATATAGAGGGCGAAATAGAGTTTAGAGATGTACGTTTCCGCTATAGTGAAAACGGAAGTGATGTGCTTAATCATATTAATCTGCACGTAAAAAAAGGAGAAAATATTGCTATTGTCGGCCCGTCAGGCGGCGGTAAAAGCACACTTTGTAACCTTATCCCCCGTTTTTATGACCTTGCGGGCGGTGACATTTTTATTGACGGCAAAAACATTCGTGACATAACTCTCAAATCACTGCGTGAAAACATCGGCACAGTACAGCAGGATGTATATCTTTTCTGCGGAACTGTTTATGAAAACATCCTTTACGGAAACCCCGGTTCAACTAAGGAGGAAGTAGAAAGTGCGGCAAAGGCGGCAGGTGCACACGAATTTATAATAAATCTTCCCGATGGATATGATACCTATGTCGGTGAACGTGGCGTAAAGCTTTCAGGCGGACAGAAGCAACGAATATCAATTGCACGTGTATTTCTTAAAAATCCACCTATCCTCATTCTTGACGAAGCGACAAGTGCGCTCGATAATGAAAGCGAGCTTATAGTGCAAAAATCCCTTGAAAAGCTTTCTCAAAGCCGCACAACCCTTACCATTGCGCACAGACTTACAACAATAAAGAATGCTGACCGAATTCTTTTCCTGACTTCTGACGGTATCACTGAGGAAGGCACACACTATGAACTTTTGAAAAAAGGCGGCGACTACGCAAAGCTTTATTCCCTTTACTCAAATGCATAATAAAAAGGAGGCTGAGCCTCCTTTTTATTATGCAAAATATTTTTTTACAATACTATTCATTTCATCCATCTTTTCATCCATGTCCTTAACAAGCTTAAACTGTGTTCTGCATCTGTCAAGATTATGATTTTCTCTGTGAATTTTAAAATATGTATCTCCGTTTAAATAATCTGTCAAAAATCTTATTCCGCATTCATAGGTAAGAAGCTTTGCGCTCAGTGCAAGAAGCTCTACCTCACGTTTTGTAAGGCTATTTCCCATTTCCTCTGCAAAGCCTTTAACGAATGCCTCAAAGCAATCAAGCCTGAAAAATATCTTTGAAATATCAGTTTCATCCTCTTCTCCTGATGCCGCACCAATTCTGAGAGCGTCACCAAAGTCATAAAGAAGCGAGCCTGGCATTACAGTATCAAGGTCAATTACGCAAATAGCCTTTCTTGTCGCTATATCAAAAAGGACATTGTTTATCTTTGTATCGTTATGTGTAACCCTCAGAGGAATCGAGCCGTCACTAAGCCCCTCTGTTACAACGCTTATCCATTCCTTTTGTGAAAGCGCAAATTCTATTTCTGCCTTTACATTCTTTGCCCTTCCCATTTCGTCTTTCTCAATTGCCTGAGCGAGGTCATTAAACCTTTTTGGCGTATTATGGAAATCCTTTATTGTTTCAGCAAGCTCTTCCGCAGGGAAATCTGCAAGTCTTTTCTGGAAAAGCGCAAATGCCTTTGCCGCCTCATACAAATCGTGCGGATTTTCTACTGTTTCGATTGAAAAGGTGTTCGAAATAGCCTCATAACATCTGTAGCAGTTCTCGTTATCCTTCTTATAAAACTTATCACCTTCACTTGTAGGAATAATCGTCAGTGTTTCTCTTGCAGGATTTCCGCCCTCCTGCTCAATTTTTTTCTGCAGAAAGCTTGTAACTGCAATAATATTGTCCATAAGCTTATCAGGCTCTTTGAAAACCTTTGTATTAATTTTCTGAACTATATATTTAGGGTCAACAATATATGTTTCATTAATATGACCGTTTCCGTAAACCTTTGCATTTCTTTCAAAATCAAAATGCTCCAGAACGCTATAAAGCTCTTTAGTATTCATTTCTTTTCCCTCACTATAATTTATTTTAGTAATTTTCCTGATTGGGTAATACCAGTGCCGCAAGAATATATGCTAAAAATCCTGTGCCAAAACAAAATATAAATATCGCCCAGATAAGACGCACAATAGTAGAGTCAATATTAAAGTATTCTGCAACGCCTCCGCATACTCCGAAAATTTTTCTGTCCGTTCTTGATTTATATAACTTCTTAGCCATATTTATGCTCCTCACCACATATTTATTCTATCCTTTGGTGCAACATACATTGCATCGTCTTCATTTATATTAAACGCATCATAAAACTCTTCTATATTCACAAGCACTCTGTTAATCCGCAGTTTTTCATCTGCGTGTGTATCCGTCTTTGACTGATAGAGCGCAAACTCCCTCGTTTTCGTGCAGGCTAACGCTCTTGCCATAGAGGTATATAGAAGCTTAAAATCAACATCGCCCTTTTTCTTGGCAAGCTGTGTAATACATACCGCACCGCCAAGATCTGCTACATTTTCACCCAAGGTCAATTTTCCATCTGTAGGAACTCCTGCAATAGCCTCTTCCCCATCATAAAATTCACAAAGGCTACTACACAGTCTTTCAAATGCCGCATAATCCTCATCACTCCACCAGTTGCCCATATTGCCGTATTCATCAAAATGTGCACCGGTGCTATCAAATGCGTGACATATCTCGTGTGCAATTACCCAGCCTATACCGCCAAGATTTTCCTCATAACTGTTATTTTTATCGTATAACGGCTTTTCAAGCATTGCCGCAGGAATTGTTATATCATTATTAAGAGGATTATAGCACGCATTTACCGTATACGGATATACATCCCATAAATCACGGCTCGGCTGTGTGTTTTGCAGAAGTGAAAGACTCTTTCTTCTCTCTTTTCTTATATTGAGTAAATTTGAAAAGAATGCTCCGCCTTTCTTTGGCGATAAAATTTCCACATTATCAAGATAGCTTGTTCCCACGGTGTTACATCCAACCTTGATCTTCATAGCATCAAGCTTTTTTGTTGCCTTTTCTTTTGCACTGTTATTCATCCAGGAAAGCTTTTCTATACGGCTCTTAAACACTTCTATAATGTTTTTCGCCATATCTTCAATATATTTAATTGTATTTTTATCAAAATATTTTTCTGCATACATTGTCCCAAGATATTCAGGCATTTCTTCCTGTAAAACAAGAATAGCCTGCTGACGCAGTGTATACATTTCTCCTTTACCCGTCAATCTTTCATCAAGTAGGTAGCGCGCCTGAGAAAATTCATTTGACAAAGTTTCTCCCCACATATTAAGAACTGCAATTTTCAAAGCAGTTTTAAGCGCATTAAGATTTGAACGGTTAAAAATCTCTAAAAAGCTCTTTAGAAGAGTTTCATCCTCCACTAAAACTTTATCAGCCTTTTGAAGATGAGAGCTTTCTAAAATCTTCTCCATATCAAAGTCCACAAACATTGACACAATCTTATTATACGTTAAAACATTATAGCTTACATCAATATTTTTTACATCTGCTTTATCAAGCATATTCTGAGCCAGTTTTTTTTCAAGCTCAAAAAATTCCTGTGCGTTTTTCTCTGCATCTTCCTTACTTTCTCCGCTTAAAATAAGAAGTGTTTCAATATAGTTTTTATAGCTTTCCTGCAAAGTACCACTTTGTGTATACACCTCTTTATTCATAAGAGGTTTCATAGTTTCAAATGAAAGTATATAAGAAGAACTGTCTTTCATATCTACAGTAAGAGCGAAATTCAAAAAAGCCCCTGCACAAAGCTCATCTCTGAGAATATTCTCAACCGTTACAAGCTCTCTTATCGTTGTTACACTTTCTATTTGTGAAAGATATTTTTCAATCGGTTTAATTTTATCTTTATCTCTTTTTTCTGTATCTGTAATACTCTTATAAAAATCAGCGATTTTTTGTTTGGGAGTGCCTTTTATGCTGTTTTCTTTAAGTGCATTTGTAATTATGCTGTCAATTCTGTGGCTCACAGTGTTTTGAATATCATACACAGGTCCTGCAATAACATTCCCTCCTGAAAGTTCAAGCGTTTCAAGCAAATCCTTGTTTACTGAGGCATAAAAGTCATCTTCAGGATTGGTTGCAAAGAGGGCGAACACACGCTTTGTAAAAAGCTCCATCTGTCCTTTTGTCACGTAAGTGTCAGGCGAAAAAAGTCCATTTCCAATACCGCCTGCAATTCCACTGTCAAAGACATCTTTAAGCTCTTTTTGTGCCCAGACGGGTATATCTTTAAAATCTTCACTTTTAAGCGAGACACGTGCATTATGACCAATGCACTCTGGCAAAGTTCCAAACGCACGGCGAAGCATTACAAGCGCCTCGGCACGGGTAACAAGCCTTTCTTCATAGAGATTTCCGTCATCATATCCCTTTATTATATCACTGCGCACTAACCCTTTATTATAATCATCTGCAGCACAAAGAAGATAATCTGCCACTTCGCCACGCGACATATATTCATTCTTTGCAAAGGTTATCTGGGCAGTACAAAAAATACATATTGCCATAAATATGGCAATAAGCCTTTTAAACTTCATTTTCCTTAAACTCCTTTTGGAAACTATAAGGATATTCTACCATACTGTCATAAGAAAATCAAGAGTTCTCTTTTCGGGGGAACTCTTGATTTTTCTTTATTTAATTACTACAGTTTCTCCGCTTTTGATGCAGTACGTTTGTCCGTTATTGCACATCCACACATCTATCAGCGTGGGGTTATAAACCATTGTGCCGTCTGCAGAGGTATGCAGTGCACTGTACGCCTCTATATAGTCAAAAATTTCTATATTTGTCGCATACCAGATATCATCACGGTCGCCCATTTTTTGGGCAAATTTTTCAATTACGTCCCAGTTATCGTCATTATCAAATTCGTAGCTGTGTCCCCACAGATAGAAAAGCCACGGTCTGCGCAAATTTTGTCCCTCAATAAATTTATCTGTCAGTTCAAAAAGGCGCGGGTTTGTATGCTTACACGTAGCTGGAAGCCTGAGCCAGTCTGTAGGTATGTTAAACCCTTCCGTTGAAATTACCGTCCTTGCATATTTGATACCGCAAAGACGCAGAACTTCAACAACACTGTCGCTGTATGCACCCTGGGGATACGCACAGCCTCTTATGATTGTACCAAACATCTCCTCAAGCTGTCTTCTGTCCTCAATAATCTCATATACTGCATTATTCGTAGAAAGAGTATCTAAAAACGGATGCGTATAGCCGTGTATTGCAACTTCGTGCTGCGAATCTTTATACAGGTTATATGCACGCTCCTTTGTCATTCGGTTTCCTTTTGAGGTTTCTTCCGCCGCAAAGCAGCCTGCATTGATATTAAACGTAGCCTTTATGCCGTGCTTATCCAAAATATCAATCAGCCGTATATCCTGCTTAACACCGTCATCATAACTGAGTGTTAAGGCTTTTGCCTTTCCGTCTTTAAAGCGCATAAAACGCGAACTCATAATAAGCCTCCTATTACTGCTTTGCCTTCATTTCACAATAAATGCATCTGTACACCTTATTTTCACGGTCGGTAAGCTTAAACACGTGGTCTATCTCCTGCTCCACCGATGTGATACATCTGGGATTTTTACATTTTACAATGTTAGTAATTCTTTCGGGAAGCTCACAGTGCCTCTTATTTGTTTTGACACCATTTTCTATTGTGTTGATTGTAATACCATTGTCAATATAACCGAGTGCCTCAAGGTCAACGTCAAGTGCCTCATCAATCTTTATTATATCTTTTCTTCCCATTTTTTTGCTCGGTACATTTTTAATAATCGCTACCGAGCACTTGAGTGCATCAAGGTTAAGCAGCTTGTATATTTCCATACTTTTTCCTGCTGCAATATGGTCAATTACGATACCGTTTGTTATTTCATCAATATGCATAAAATCCCCTCCTTACTTAATTCCAAGTAATTTCAGAATGAGTGCCATTCTTATAAATTTACCGTTAAGTGCCTGACGGAAGTAGCATGCACGCGCATCATTATCCACTTCCACACTGATTTCGTTAACACGGGGGAGCGGATGAAGAACACGCATTGTCTGTTTTGCAGAGGCAAGCTTTTCAGGAGTAAGGACATATGTATCCTTAAGTCTTATATAGTCAGCCTCGTTAAAAAACCTTTCCTTCTGAACACGTGTCATATAAAGAATGTCAAGCTGCGAAATAGAGTCCTCAAGACTTTCTGTTTCAACAAACTCTACATTATTTCGAAGCAGCACTTCATTTATAAGATATTCGGGAAGTCTTAATTCCTTGGGCGAAATCATAATAAACTTAACATTAGGATAACGCACCATTGCCTGAATAAGAGAATGTACCGTTCTTCCAAACTTAAGGTCACCGCAAAGACCGATTGTAAGGTTATCAAGTCTGCCTATCTCCCTCTTGATTGTAAGAAGGTCGGTAAGTGTCTGTGTCGGGTGGTTGTGTCCGCCGTCACCTGCATTAATTACGGGAACTTTAGTTTTCATTGATGCAACGGTCGGTGCACCCTCCTTGGGATGGCGCATTGCAATAATATCAGCATAACATTCAACTGTTCTTACTGTGTCTGCAACACTTTCACCCTTTGCGGCAGAGCTTGAATTAGCCTCGGAAAAGCCGATTACATTTCCGCCAAGTTCATACATTGCCGCCTCGAAGCTGAGCCTTGTACGTGTTGAAGGCTCAAAAAAGAGGGTTGCAAGCTTTTTGTACCTGCATTTTTCTCTGTAGTTATCGGGGTTTTTGATTATGTCATTTGCACTTTCAATAAGCTCATCAATTTCGTCAGTTGATAAATCAAGAATATCGATAAGGTCCTTCACTTCTCTATCTTCCTCTCTTAAAATTTTTATGCTTTTATCCAGCTTTCATCAGAGGGATTGTTGCGGAATTTTATAAGACGTTCTTTATCCTCTTCCTTAATATAATTTTCCTTTGCAGCAACTTCTACAATGGTATCAAAATCTGTAAGGCTGATATTCTTTACATTTGCCGCCTCAAGTCTTTCAAGACCTTTTTTCATTCCATAAGTAAATATGCTCACAACACCAAGCACTTCAGCGCCTGCTTCACGAAGAACATTAACAACTTCAATAACACTGCCGCCTGTTGAGATAAGATCTTCAACAACAACAACCTTATCGCCTTTATTTAATTTCCCTACAATCTGATTCTGTCTGCCATGGTCCTTTGAACCGCTTCTTACATATCCCATAGGAAGTGAAAGAAGGTGTCCTGTTATAGCTGCATGTGCAATACCTGCAGTACTTGTTCCCATAAGAACTTCACAGTCCGGATAATTTTTCTTAACAGCTTCAGCTAAAGCATTTTCGACATCGTTTCTTACCTTAACGTCAGTTAACGTAAGACGGTTATCACAATATACAGGGCTTTTTATACCGCTTGCCCATGTGAAAGGTTCTTCAGGACGGAAGAAAACTGCTTTAATTTTAAGCAGATCTTTTGCAATAAGTTTCTTCATAATTATATCTCCTAACTTCTAATTATTAACCAACAAATTCTGCTACACAACGCTTGTACGCAGCAACCGGATCTTCAGCAGCAGTAATAGGACGGCCCACAACAATATAGTCACTACCGATTTCTTTTGCCTGTGCAGGTGTCATAACTCTTGACTGATCACCGATATCGCCATCAGCAAATCTGACACCGGGAGTAACTGTCATAAAGTTCTTACCGCAGATTTCGTGAACCTTACCGGCCTCAAGCGGTGAACAAACCACACCGTCAAGACCTGCTTTAGCAGCATTGTTTGCATAGTGCATAACAACTTTATCGATAGGCTCGTTAATAAGAAGATCTTCTTCCATTCTTTCCTGACTTGTTGATGTAAGCTGAGTAACAGCGATAAGAAGCGGACGTGTACCATCGGGACGGGTAAGGCCCTCAAGACCTGCCTGCATCATTGTAACAGTACCACCTGCATGGAGGTTAGTCATATCAACATCAAGACCTGAAAGAACAGCCATTGACTTCTTAACGGTGTTAGGAATATCGTGAAGTTTGAGATCAAGAAAGATTTTGTGACCTCTTGCTTTAATTTCCTTGACGATTGAAGGACCTTCTGCATAGAAAAGTTCCATACCGATTTTTACAAATGGTTTTCTACCTGTAAACTTATCTAAAAAATCCATACAAGCTTGTTTACT
>JAZORN010000096.1:0-20392 GCA_045656645.1 Clostridia bacterium
GATGTGTAAAATTTCTACACATCCTTATTTATACCTTTAGGATACAACCTGTATCAGCTGTTTTTGTTAGATTTTATTAATAATAGAAAAATTTATAAAATTGCGGATAGCTGTTTAAATGCTGTTGTAGATTTGTTCGTATTGTTGAACCGGGATTATTTATAGTGAAGTTTAAAGGTTTAAGCTCACCGCCTGAAAATCCGGTAATAACAATCCAATGCTGACTGCCGTATTTGTTTTTTGACCCAAATAAAACCGGCTTTCCCTCGGCTAATTTTTCTTTTATAACAGAAAGATAGTTGGAACTGCTTGTAACAACCTTATAATCACTAGGCCAGTATACATTGCCTGAGTCGGTATATTTAAGCTTTTTAGACATTGCATCAGGATATATTGTTGTACCGGTTCTGAACGATTCCATCATTGCGATACCGGTAGTAACACAACCGATTTGAGCTATTGTTTTACCTGAACTGCCAATTTTAACATTGGCCCAACGTGGGTCGTTTTGCTTATAGCTCGGTACATTTAGTTTAATTGCATCGGATGGTATTGCTTCGGTTGAGTTTATTTTTAGATATTTCGAATTAACATAACCAATCTTTGAACCGTTAAAAACAATTTTGCTCCAACCGTTTGTTTCAGAAATTACAGCTAATGAAATATTTTTCGGCGCTACACCGATACTTTTATAAGAAGTGCCTGCTCCCGAACGGATATTCAAGCTACCGTTTTCGGTTACAACTGTTGCAGTTTTAGTGCTGATTTCTTTAATATAGTCAGCACTCGAGTAGCCGAATTTTCCTTTTAAGTACTCAACTTTCCACCAGTTACCTGATTTAGAGATTAATGTGATGTAATCACCTTTGTTTAATACGTGTAATATATTTGAACCTTTTTGTGCCGATTCTCTGACCATAAGCTTAGAGGATTCGGTTGTGACTACACCGATTTTAATATTTGCAGTTGCAGCCTTAACTCCGTTTGGCACAGAAACTATCATAAACAGCATTACAGCACTGAGAATAATTGCTGATAATTTTTTCATATTCGCTCCTTTGAATAATTTTTAAAACGCGTTTCGTAAAGATTATAACAAGGAATGAATGAGTTGTGAATACTCCAAATATTGTATTGGAAATATAAACCTTGAAACAAGTGATAATAACTGTTATAATTTATTAAAACTTGATTTTGGGAGAGCAAAATATGAATAATGAATTGACAGCTTTAGATATAAAGAAAATGCAGGAGGAGCTTGATTACCGAAGATTAGAGCTTATGCCTGAGCAGATTGCTGAGGTGCAGCTTGCACGCTCGCACGGTGACCTCAGCGAAAATTTTGAATACAAAGCAGCAAAGCAGGCACTTAATAAAAACAAAGGTAGAATCAGGTATCTTGAAAAAATGATTAAAACGGCTCACATTATTGAGGATAAATCCTCAATTGACGAGGTTGGCTTGTATGATCTTGTTGAGCTGAAATTTGATGACGGTGAAATTGAGAGTGTACAGGTTGTAACGACTGTAAGATGTAATCCGTTAGAGAGCAGAATAAGTAAGGAGTCACCCTTAGGTCAGGCGATTTTGGGCAGAAAAGCAGGGGATAGCGTGCTTGTGAAAAATGAAAACGGAACAACTTATACAGTACAAATTTTGTCAATAAAAAAAGGCACAGATGACGGTTCGGCACCGCTTTTGTCGTATTGATATAAGTTTGTAATGAATTTTAAAGAATATAATGCCCAAGTAATATAATTAATTGTCAGGCGAATATAATTAAAAACGGCAAGTTTCAGTAGAAACTTGCCGTTTTTCTGGCGGAGCAAGAGGGATTCGAACCCTCGGACCCTTGCGGGTTTACCTGATTTCGAGCAAAAGGCAGTATCTACCGCACCGCCCCTCTCCGTCCCTGAAATTTATAATATGTCCACCCATTCTGCGAGATTTTGAAAAACATCTGAATTTTTGCGAGAAATTTGCGAGATAGATGCGAGAAAACAGTAAAAACTCCTTTGGATATTCTCGGGCAAAGAAAACACAAGGAGAATTAAAATGAATCAAGAAAAACAAAGAGAAGCGTACGAAAAGATGCTTAAAAAATGCCCCGATATCTTAACTCCGATGAAAGCAACCCGATGGTCGCCCGTCGGTAAGAACACAATCTACACCGCACTAAAAAACGGTGAGATCGAATCCTACACCTACAAAGGCGGTTACATCTTCACCAAGGACGCCTTCATTGATTACCTCGTTAAGACCGCAAATGATAAAGGAAAGCGATATGTAGTACGAGGTGATAAAAAATGTTGAGTAGCTTACCGCAAGTGCTATCGGGCGAACAAGTGCGGTGTGCTCTGCATATCAGTAAACGGAAATGCGCTTGGATGCTCAACAACGGCTTCATCAAATGTCAGAACACGGGCAAGAGAACAAGAAAATATACCGTGCTGAAGGATGACTTACTCACCTACATAGAAGACTCGGCAAAGCACCCCGAAAAATACGTTACACCCCACGCCGAGTTCTCTACCTCAAAGTATTCAACAACTCGCAAACCCCGACCACGCAAAACAGGATTTCCTTCCTCTCTGCCGTCAACCTTCCGTCCGTGGCTTGAACTGGAATTCGAAAATATCCCCGACGCACTCACCGTACCGCAGGTCATCGCCACCACCGGCTACACCGATAACACCGTCAATCGTTGGCTCCGCCAAGACCACCTGAAGTCCGTCCAAACCCAAACCACAAAGATAATACCAAAACTATGGCTCATCGACTTCTACTGCTCCTACGCCTACACCATAACAAATATGTCCGATAATCACATCAAACTCCTGCAAAAGTTCTTTAAAGAAAACAAGTGAAACACACAAAAGAGGTTGCGCATAAAATGTATGTGCAACCTCTTTTGGATTGATGATTTAAGAAAATATAATGATTTATTAAAAATGAATGTAGCTATCGCTTTATTTTGCCGTTGCAATATTTAAACTTTCGTGATATAATAAATCTGTCGAATTATAATTTTTTATGAGGTGTACTTATGGCTGTTAGCTACAAGAAACTATGGAAACTTTTAATTGACCACGATATGAAAAAGAAAGATCTTGCCAAGGTTGCAGATGTCAGTAATTATACTATCACCAAAATGAGTAAAGGTGAAAATGTTACTGTCGAAACCCTCGGAAAAATTTGTGCTGCCCTAAACTGCAGTATTGATGACATTATGGAATTCATTCCGTAAAAACTGAAATGCTTGTTAGTTAGGATGATCATATATGAAAATAAAACGAATAATAAAAATCATTTTGGCTGTTGCAATAGTAATTTTTTTGGTTGTAGGAATTCCGATTTTAATTAACGAGTGCTATAAGTCGAATTCTGGATATATAACAGTATGGGATGGAGCCGATGTGCTCGGTTATTACGGTTCTATTTTGGGATCTGTTATTGCAGTAGCAACCTTAGCAATTACTATTATATTCACGAAGAAACAGATTCAGCGTGATAGTTTTTTGAAAAGCGAAACAGAAAAATGGGCAAAAATTGAAGATGTTTTTTCGAGTGTGTTGAATGAGATTAATCCTATTCGAGTTATGAAGGATACTATGGATAATGGGTTAACTGATCCGGGAAAAGCAATGAATATTCTCCAAAAGTATCAATTGACTTGCGAGATGGCGGGAGACCAATTGAAAGTTTGTGTAAGTTCAAATGATTACACATATGTAAAACCACTTGTTGATAGCGCCATAAATGCTACAAAGCAGTTTGTTGCAATAAGCCAAAAGCAGATAAATCAATATTCAAATTTATTAAGTTTAAAACGACGAGAAATTGCTGAAAAAGCTATTAAGCTCCAGAAACAATATCCTGGTTCCTTTTCGCAAAAAGATATGGCTGAACATAACGAAGTGCTTGAAAAAACAAAGGATATTAAATTTGATAGCATACAAATGGAACTGTGTTTATTTATTAATGAAACAGTATCAATAAGCAATAATGTTTATAAGCCGTTGTTAAGAATGAAGAACAAAGTGTTTGAAGAAATTAATGCTGAAGTTCAACAAAAAGCAGATGAAATTCTGCGTTTGAGGAGGAAATAACAATGCCAACGCTTGATTGGATTGGAAAAGATAAAGTTATCAATCATCATTTGGAGGTTCCTTACCGTGTTTTGGAGCGTCAATATAGTTATGATAAAAATGGTCAGCACACAGAGGACAATGGCAGCGAAAACATGATTATTCACGGCGATAATCTTTCTGCGCTCAAATCGCTGTTGCCTCAATATGAAGGTCGTATTAAGTGTATTTATATAGACCCTCCGTACAATACAGCACATAGCACAAACAATAATCAACGTTGGGTATACAACGATAATGTTGATCATCCTCAAATTAAAGCATGGTTAGGACAAGTAGTAGGCGACGAAGGCGAGGACTTGTCAAGACACGATAAATGGTTGTGTATGATGTATCCACGATTGAGATTGCTTCAAAAGCTGTTATCAAAAGATGGTGTTATATTCATTAGCATAGATACATCTGAACTGTTCAATCTTAAGGTGATATGTGATGAAGTCTTTGGAAAAGATAACTTTATATCATTGCTCTCTATTGAAAATAATCCCAAAGGCAGAAAAAATTCTAATTTCATATCTGTTAGTAATGAATATGTACTTATTTATGCCAAAGATAAAACGCAATCATATTTTGTGGAGAATGTTCCTAAAAATGCAAGTGATTTAAGTTTGGACGAAAACGGAAGATATGTACACAACAGCGGTAAGCGTGTGCTTGTTGGTGAAAACAGTTTTAATGATATAGTTGAGGATTACGAATCCGAAAAGCATTATAGTGTATACTACAGAGCAGAAGATAACGTTATGTACTTGCGCAAAGAAAAGGCTTTAGATGAAATAGATGAAGAATTGGTACAAGCCGGTTTTGAACGTTTCTATTCATTCAACGACGGAAAATTTGTATTGAATACATATAGTGCCAATAAGTTTGAAGAGTTGTTTTCTCAAGGAGCTTTAGATTTTAAAAACGGAAAAATTTATGAAAAGAATTTTAGCACAGTAATACGATTAAAAAGCATTGTGTCAAATCGTGAATACGATGCTATCATTGATAATGCAGAAAAGAAGTTTAAAATAGATGTAAAAACAACTTCTGCAGGTCAGGAATTAAAGAAAATTTTCGGAGCAAAGAAAATTCCTTTTGAAAATCCCAAGAATATTGGTTTAATCAATCTTTTGCTTACATTATTTGAAGACAAGGATATGATTGTCTTAGATAGTTTTGCGGGAAGTGGTACTACCGCACATTCTATCCTCAATCTCAATCATAGTGATGGTGGAAACAGAAAATTTATTCTTGTCGAACTAATGGACTATGCTGATACAATAACAGCTGAGCGTGCAAAAAGAGTCATAGATGGTTACGGAAAGAACGAAGACTATGTGAATGGTGTTGGTGGTGATTTCAGCTACTACGAATTAGGTGATACACTGATGAACGGCGACGAACTGAATGAAGCTGTTGGTGTCAATAAAATCCGCGAATATGTTTATTTCACAGAAACAAAATCTCGCCTTGCACCCTTCAAAGAAGATGAATCCTATTATCTTGGTACTCACATTACCACGGCATATTATTTCTACTATGATAAAGAGAATGTCACCACTTTGAGCAGAGCATTTTTGCATACAATCAAAACAAAAGCGGACAGCTATGTGATTTACGCTGACCTGTGCACTTTGTCCGACGCAGAGCTTGAAAAATACCACATCACGTTTAAGAAAATTCCGCGTGATATCACCAAACTGTAAGGAGGCGGAACTATGGAATTAAAGAATTATCAAAAAAGTGTTATGCGCAATCTGTCATCCTATATGGATTGTATAAACAATACGCCAAACCTCTTTGCTGCGTGGGAAGAATACTGGCGTCGCCAAGATATCGGCGTTGGATTTGGCGGTGTACCTACATACAACAATGCCATCAAGGGCGTACCTCATGTGTGTATGAAGGTTCCTACTGGCGGTGGCAAAACATTTATGGCGTGTTCTTCGGTTAAACGTATCTTTGATGAAATGCCGAAGGACAAGTCCAAGGTGGTCGTATGGCTTGTTCCCTCCGATCCTATTCTTAATCAGACGATCAAGACTCTTTCCGATATCAACCATCCGTACCGCCAAAAATTAGAAGCGGATTTTGCAGGACGAGTTGGTGTATATACGAAAGAGCAATTACTGAACGGACAAAATTTCTCCCCTGATACAGTTAGAGAATTGCTTACCGTTTGCATTTTAAGCTATGGTTCTCTGCGTATCGACAACAAAAAGAAAGATGTTCGTAAAGTATATCAGGAAAATGGAAATCTTTTGCGTTTTGCCGAGTATTTCAACGACAAAGAAGCGTTGTTGGCTGATACACCTGACACCGCACTCATTCAGGTGTTGCGTCAGTTATCTCCTGTTACGATTGTAGACGAAAGCCATAATGCCGGTTCTGACTTGAGCGTAGAAATGCTGAACAGGCTCAATCCGTCTTTTGTGCTGGATCTGACCGCTACACCGAGAAATAATAGCAACATTCTTTGCTATGTAGATGCAAGAGAGCTCAAAAAGGAACATATGGTTAAGCTTCCTGTGGTTGTATATAACCGTACTTCCCGTCAGAGCGTGATACAGGATGCTATTCAACTGCGCGGCAGCATTGAGCAACAAGCTAAAGCACAAGAATCGGTCGGCGGCGAATACATTCGTCCCATTGTTCTGTTTCTGGCACAGCCCAATCTAAAAGGCAAAGAAACAGATACCTATCAGAAAATTAAACAGACCTTGATTGATGTTGGCATTCCCGAAGAAGAAATTGCTATCAAAACATCAGAAGTGGATAACATTAGCAATGTTGATTTAATGAGCAAGGACTGCAAAATTCGTTATATTATTACGGTTAATGCCCTTAAAGAAGGTTGGGATTGTCCCTTTGCATATATTTTGGCTTCTCTTGCTAACAAGACTTCTACTGTGGATGTTGAGCAAATTGTTGGACGTATTTTGCGCCAACCTTACGCTAAAATACATTCTGCTTCCTTGCTCAATACGTCCTATGTATTGACTTGCTCCAATGATTTTAGAAACACATTGGAGAACATTGTATCTGGTCTTAATAAGGCAGGATTCAGCCGCAAGGATTACAGAGTCGGTGAGTTTACCATTGAAGCTGAACCGGTTACACCCGCTGTTCCTCAGACTCCTGGCGAACAGCTTGAAATGCCTATGGTAAGTCAACAGGAAGATGATTTTGCCGATATTTCCGTTGAAGAGGTCAGAACACACATTGAAACAACGGCTGAAAATCCGAGCGCGCAAGTCGCGGATATGATTCAGCAAGCTACAACTCAAACTCGGCAATATAACACAGAAGTAGAAAGTAACGATGATTTTGGATTTACGGGAGGTGAACTGGGCGATATGTTGAAACAAAACGCCGTACAAGCTTGTTATAAGGAGACGGTAGCCGATTTGCGTATTCCTCAGTTCTTCATCCAAACAACTCCGGACTTGTTTGGTGACGAGTATGAGTTGCTTGAACCCGAAAATCTTTCTGAAGGATTTTCGTTGAGCGGACAGGATGCGCAGATTAGCTTTGAACTGGCAACTGGAGAGATGTATCGCGTCGATTTGCAGGAGCAAGGAGATGCCGTTCCCAAGTATAAGAGAGCATCCAAAGAGGAAAGCGAATATCTGCGCGATTATTTGGCACAACTGCCTCCTGAAGCCAAAATCAAAAGTTGCACTGCTATGATCTGCGGTCAGCTTAACAAAAATAACCGCTATGCAACAAGTGATATCAATGCGTATGTTCATAGAATCGTGGAGAATATGACCGAAGATGAGATTGCTGCAATGGAGACGGCTATCCCTGTATATGCCAAGAAGATTCAGCAGAAAATTGAAGCTTTGGAAGATGCATATAGAGAGCAACAATTCTATAGATGGCTTGATAGTGGAAAGGTGGTGTGCCGAGAGAATTATGAATTTCCTCTGGTAATTACTCCTGCCGATACAACAGATTCTATCCCGTACTCGCTCTACGAGGCTGAAAAGAATGATATGAACAATTTTGAATCAAGAGTTCTTGATTATGTTGTGGGACTCGAAAATATTCAATGGTGGCATCGTATCATCGATCGTAAAGGTTTTAGAATAAACGGATTCATCAATCATTATCCTGATTTTATTATCAAAACGAAGTCCGGCAAAATTATTATAATTGAGACCAAAGGTGATGACCGTGATAACAGTGATAGTAAAACAAAACTTAAACTTGGACGTCGCTGGGCATCACAAAGCGGTGGTAACTATAGATATTTTATGGTATTCGATAATCAGCGGATTGATGATGCTTATACTGTAGATGAATTTGTCGATGTGATTAAGAGTTTATAAGTATATTGGCAGTTAATAAAGGTATTGTATATGGAAAAACAAGGTGTTATTTATATTCTTACAAACCCGTCTTTTTCTCAATATGTAAAAATCGGTTATGCCGATAATGTGGAATCGCGGTTGAAACAACTGAATAATAGCGAGTGCATTCCGTTTGCCTTCCGCATTTATGCTACATACGAAGTTGAGGAAAGACTGACGGATCTGAAGCTCCATGCGCTGATTGACCAACTTAATCCGAATCTGCGTTCGATTGATAACGTGGACGGTAAAAAGCGTGTGCGTGAGTTCTATGCTATGTCTCCTGAACGGGCGTATTCTATTCTTGAAACCATCGCAGTTTTAGGTGGTCGTAAAGATAGACTTCACTTATATGAGCCGACGGCGGTAGAACGTCAGAACGAGGAACTGGCGCAGGATATTGAAGAACAGCACATCGAGCGTATGGCACCGTTTACATTCTCTAAGTGTAATATTCCCATAGGTGCTACCATTACGTTCGTTAGTCAGGGCAATGCAAATTCCGGCGCCCAGTGCACCGTTGTTGACGATAAGACTGTGGAATATGAGGGCAGAAAATTATCTCTTTCTGCCCTTGCCTCCGAACTGCTCGGTAGCAAGTGGGGTGTTGCTGGACCGCGCTATTTCAAGTATAACGGCGAGTGGTTAAATGATATTCGCGCAAAAGCCGAAGGACGTCAGGTTTCCTCTCGGCTTGATGATGTATGGGTTATTCCGTGTAATCCCAAATATTACGATATTGTTGCCGCTTTTGATAACTTGGATGTAATCGAATGGAGCCAGTCTACCAACACCTCGGTTGGCGATACCGTTTATATCTATGTCGGCGAAAAATACAAAGCCATTATGTACAAATGTGAAGTAATTGCTGCCGATCTGTACGGAAACCGCTCGTATGATGACTATCCCTATTATAAAGAGTTGGCTAAAGATCCTGACATCCGTTATATGAAATTAAAACTCATAGAAAAATACGCCCCGGACAAGTATCCGTTAAATGAACTTAAAGAAAACGGACTTACAAGCGTTCAGGGACGTAGCAAAGCAACCGTGCAGCTTATGAAGTATTTGAAGGATAATTAATTTGGAACAGAACGAAATTCAAGTAAAAAGTATTAGTGATGCGTATGCCGTTTATAAAAGTATCATAACCGATAAATCTTTATGTGAAAATAATCAAGAAATATTATCCATTTTGGCAATTTACGCTGATGCTTTTTCTTTGGCATCGATACTTGACTTTTTTAATAAATACCCTAATTATGCCAAGGAAAATTGGCAGTCTAATTTGCTCATTATTAGGATGTTTTCTCTTTTTGCTACAGAATTAATGACTTTTTTGAGTGTGAAGGATTGTTTAGATGTATCTTTAATAGAAAATCCCAATAGTGTCGAAGCTGTTAAATCGCTGCGAAATAAGATACACCAATTCAGAAACAGAGACTATAGACAAAAAATACAATATATTGATCAAGAAATGGGCCGTTCAAGAGATAATTTCAAGCCACACATTGATCTGTGTCTACAGTATACAGAAGGTAACATATTATCAGGCACCAATGTTTATTGGTTTAATTTCCCAGAAGCAAAAGATTATACCACAATCGGTTTTATGCAGCAAATCATTCGAGGCATTGAAAAAATATCACGCTATCCAAAATCAGAAATTAATATTAATCCGAGCAATCAAAAGGTTACGTATAAATATACCCCATATTGTTATGTGGATATAGTTAAGAATTGCAAATTAAAAAACAAAAAATTGGTAGACAGACTATTGTTGGCATTTGATGATTTGTGTTCGGTGTATGATTTTTTTGTTTATGTAGTTGATGTATCGCAGTATCTTCGTAAAGCTCCATATATAACTTTTTATTTCACAAAAATGCTTGCGATAATACTTGATGAAACCGTTGATAATTTAAATAACATCTTAAAATATAATCCTACCGATACTGATGCAAAAACTATTGAAAGAATTTTAAATATATGCCCCTCAAATATCAAATTGTTGTGTAAAAAAATTCGAAATAATATACATTACGAAAAGCAAGAACACATCTTGTTTGACGATGAGTTGATTCTTTTTAAAGAATTATTTGCTATCAGTAATGAATTAATTAAAGAGATCAGAAATGTATTGAATATAAACCCGTCTAAATTTAGGCTGAATTATTATAGATTTTTGAAATGGGTTCAAGAATAAAATTATTATTTCAGCGTATTTCGTTGTAATAGTGTTTATAAATATTGAAACACGTTACTGAAGTATAAGGAGAATGTTTATGGATATTAACCGAGCGAAAGAAATCATTTACGCTTTGGCAGAAGGAATTGATCCTACAACAGGTGAAATTTTACCTGTTGATAGCGTTTGTAATAAAGGTGATGTTGTCAGATCTTTTTATACTGTTCTT
Source organism: Clostridia bacterium (assembly GCA_045656645.1). Lineage (GTDB taxonomy): Bacteria > Bacillota > Clostridia > UMGS1883 > UMGS1883 > UMGS1883. The sequence goes on from JAZORN010000096.1 coordinate 10,906, forward strand.
GAAATTTTAGAAAAAAAGCCTAAAAAGAATATGCCTGAAAACGCCGGCAAGAAATGGACTGATGAGGACGATAAAAAGCTTTGCGAAATGTTTGATACGGGTGTTACCAAAAAAGACATCTGCAACACGTTTAAAAGAACTTCAACCGGTATTGCATCACGTCTTGTAAGACTTGGGAAAATAAAAGAACGTGACGAGTTTAGATATAGGAAATAATTATGATTAAAGAAGTAATACATGACCCGATATTTCTTGCGGGAAATTCGGAGATGGCGACAAAAGAAGATTTGCAGTTAGCACAGGATTTATTGGTTACGCTTATTGCCAATAAAGATGGTTGTGTTGGCATGGCGGCGAATATGATTGGTGTGCGTAAGCGCATTATTGTATTTGATAATGAAGGTACATATATGACGATGTTCAACCCCGAGATTATCAAAAAATCAGAGCCGTATGATACCGAGGAAGGTTGTCTTTCCCTGCTCGGAGGCCCTCGTCTGTGTAAACGCTATCAAACTATTAAAGTTCAGTGGCAAACCACTGAATTCCAAACTCGCATCAAAACTTTTACCGGTTGGCCTGCGCAAATTATTCAACATGAAGTTGACCATTGTGATGGCATATTAATTTGAATTCTCTAATAACCGGTATTGACGATTTTTGGTAATCATCCCTCTTTACTAATAATACAATATTTTCATTTTAAATTTATGCAGTGGGGATATTACATCATTTAATACTACATATAGTTTTACATATTGAAATATGAAACTATATATGGTATAATAAAAGAAAACTTGAGAGGAACATGTTATGGATATTGTAAATAGACAAAAAGACATCTTATCTATAATTGATAAAATTGATATTACGCCCACTATGTATTTTAATGCAGTGGAAAAATACATGCAATTGGCTCGATATTTATCAGATAATGGGATCGAAGCAGAAATTTATCCGCAAGGATCATTTGCCTTGGGTACAGTAGTTAGACCTATAATGAAAGGCGACGATGCGGCATATGATTTGGATTTCGTTTGTCAAGTTCGCGATTATAAAAACACTTTATCTCCAACTGAATTGCGTAATAAAGTCCTTAAGATTTTACAAGACAGTAAACTTTATGACCGAAATCTAAAAATATACGAGGAATGCTTTACTATCGAATTTGCCGATATTGATGGTGTGGGTTTTTCTATTGATATTGTGCCTGCAGTAGCTGAGTCAGCTGAAACCATCGCTCGATTAGTAACAAAAACTGTTCGCCAAGATTTAGTTGAAACTGCTATTGCAATACCCAAGCAAGAACATAATCAGTATTCTTGGCTGACGAATAACCCTCTGGGCTATAAAGTATGGTTCGATGAAATAAATGGGAGATTTAATGAAACAAGCAAAATTGAATATCGTCAAAAATTGCTTGAGGAAAATAGACACGTATTCAGTTCTATACAGGAAATACCTGAAGACTTAGAGCGTTCATCATTACAGAGAGTAATTCAAATATTGAAATTCCATCGAGATGTATATTATAGTTTTAAAACAAATGGCGATGAAATGAAGCCTATTTCTGCAATAATAAATACAATTGTTGCAAAAATTGCTGCTAATGCTGTTTCTCATATAAACGTATTTGAATTGTTGCAATATGTCTTAGAAGAATTGGCGGTTTATGCTGAACAGCAGACATTAGACGAAATACGTTTTGCGGCAAAATACGATAATCGTAGCCTAATTCTTAAAAAGGGAGCTTCGTGGGTTATCTGTAATCCCGCAAACCCAGAAGATAACTTGGCTAATCAATGGACAGATATCACTGCAAAAACTTTCTTTATGTGGGTAGAGGCAGTAAGAAACGATTTAATAGGTTCTTTGCAATTGCCAGATGACCGTTTTAGAGCAAAAATGGAAAACGCGTTTGGAAAGCGTGCTGTATGCAAGAGTTGGGGGGCAAAGTACCAAGGAAGTACTACGGCTAAACCGGTAAGCAATGTTTCGGCAGCAAAACCATGGAAAATGTAATGATTATAAAAACTGCTGAACAAATCAAAGCACAACTTAATGGTTTTCAAAAAGTGTATCCCGATATACAGATGATTAATGAAACCGATACAGAAATTCGGCTGGCCGGTAGTCTTACTGTACACAAAGAATATGGCGGTTTCCAAGTGTTTGATGACTATGCTGTTGAAATAGTGATTCCAATAGCATCATCTCAATTACCATATGTAATTGATGTGGGAAAAAGAATAAACTCGAATTATCATCACTACTACACAAATGGGAAACTTTGTTTGGAAACCGACGTAAAAATCATAGCTGATTTTGTAAGTGGATTCGATTTGTTACGGTGGATGAATGACTATGTTGAAGCTTATTATTTTTCGTATGAATATTATATGAGATATGGCGAATTCCCGTACGGGGAACGTAGTCACGGTCTTGACGGAGTATTGGAGTCTTATCAAGATTTGTTAGGTGCAAAAGATTCCCAGGAAACTTACGATATAATGCAATTCATAGTTTCTAATCGTTATCGAGGTCACTTCCTTTGTCCTTGCAAAAGCGGAGCAAAGTTGCGGAACTGCCATGGCGAAAAGATGTTGCCATTTTACAATAACGACGTGTTATATAAAACTCTAAATAATGATTGCGTGAAAATAACGGAGGCTATAAAAAGACGTGACACAAATAAAAACAAGACAAAATGAAGATTCATCACTAAACGCTCAATATGCAGCACGATATTATTTTAATAGAGCAGAAATTTTTAATTTTTTAGCTTGGCTTTTTTGTCTATTATCATTGTTTTCTGTGTTAATACCACAAACAACACCAGGCATCATTGTGTACGGTATTCCTTTGATTGTTGATGTTTTAGCTGCGTTAATGGTATTGCTTTTTAATAAGTGTGTTACATTAGGAGCACAAATCCGAGCCGCTTTCGATGAATATATCTTTGGCTTTTCTGATAAACTTAATATAAGTCAAACTTTAAAAGAATATATATTAAAAGCTATAGAAAAACATCCTACGCAAGTTGGAATTCAAAAAAAGAATACGGGCAAAGATACGCCTCCTGGCGTTCGAGATTGGTACAATACTAACTCCGAAAGAAAAGACATAGATGCTATTTTTTCGTGTCAAAAAGAAAATGTTTGGTGGGAGAAAAAATTGGTTCTCCAAAAAATATTATTCTATGTATTTATAATAGTTTTCTGTATTGCCTTATTTTTAATATTAAAAGCCATAGGGCATATTTCTATTTTACAGATTGTTTTTTCCTCAGCGCTGTTGTTAAGAATGGTAGAGCGTATATATGAAAATATAAAAAGTTTTCGCATTAGAAATAAAATTGATGGACAAATCGAATTGCTCGAGACACAAAAATCGAAAGAACAGTTGTTGCAACTGCAATCCACGATTAACGAAAAGAGAAATTTAAAAATTGTAGGAATTAATTTTATCCACAAAGTTTTTGCTAATAGACTATCTGAGAGATATGAAAAAACCAAAGACTAAGATATAATAATTGCTGGACTTTCCAAAACCTTTGTGGTATATGTTTGTACTGCAAAGGAGGTGCTGATATGGCACGAAAAATAAACACAATCAAAAAGAGCGGCTTCGCACCGATTGGTGTGGAGTCGCTCTTCTCTTATGGGGAGGTGCAGAAATGACAACACTTGAAGATTTATACTACGGCAACATCAGTCCGCACGAAAGGTATATCAAGCGAGGAACGAGAGTGGATAAACTTATCAAGTTGATATGCAAAAACGAGGAAGAACTCAATGCAGGACTCACAGAAAAACAAAAAGAAACCTTTGAAAAATTCAAGGACTGCACAAGCGAGCTATCCTGCATCACCGAGCGTGAGGCGTTCAGTTCGGGATTTATCCTCGCCACTCGCATAATGGCAGAAGTGATGCAAGGACTGGAGGAGGTCGAGGATATATGAGAAAACTCATTATCCTTCTTCTCTGTTGTGGGGTGCTCATTGATATGGTAGGATGCGGTGGCAACACCGCACCGCCGCCTGCCGAGAGTCCGCCGACAACGGTATCGGAAACAGTAATAATAGAAACGCCGACCAAAACAACACCGTCTGTAACGGCGGTAGAACCGACAGAGAAAGAAAAAGAAACCGTTTCCATTGAGAGTCAGAAACAAACAAGTGAGCCAACTCATACCACACCTACGCCAACGGTAAAGTCAACAGAAGAAATAAAGCCTTCTGAAGCAACAAATACGTCAGAGGAAAAATTTGCTTCTCAAACAGTTGAAACAACGCAAAGCACAACATCGCAGCATATGGAAAGCGAAACAACAGTAATCGAATTGACAAAGGAAGCTGTATCAGACCCCGAAATTATACAGGCTGAATTTGATATTAATTATTGGATAACGTTTGCCAAGGAGTACGCTGCAAGCGTTGGTTTGACACTGGAGAGTGAGGCGGTGAGTTGTTGGGATAATCCCATCGGTGCAGGTGAACACTGCATTTATCTCGAAAGAGATATCAAAAGTCGATTGAACCGATATGCAAAGGACGATGACATCACTGATGTATGGATCTGGACAGAACCTGCAGGTAACGATTCTTACGATATTTATATTGGCTACGCTTAAAGACGGTATAGCGAAAAAATATTTTTAGAATATATTGACTTTTTAAAAAGAATATGTTAGAATTCTAATAGAATTTACAGAAAGGTTGCGTTAGAATTCTATGGATTACGAAAAAATTATTGTCGAGTTATTAGGCAGAATTCAAGTTCTTGAAGAACAAGTTGCATCTTTGCTATCAAAAAAAGAGGAGGCAAACAAAGAAGAAAAAATGACTACTAAAGAAATAAGAGAATATATTGAATTATTAAAAGCCAATGCCAAGCAATCTGGGAAAACCTCTCTTGTTTTAACCGCCAGAGATGTACACGGTGCTCTCAAGTTGAAAAGCAGGTATCCGATGGTTTGTAACGCTATGCGTCATTGCATGGAAGAAAATGATGTGATTTTGTTTCAACCACCTAAAGGAAACTCTTCTACTCTTGAAATTGAATACAAATTCTAATTAAGGTGATAAACATGAGAAAAAGAACATCTATGGGAAGAAGAACCGGTTTGTTTGTCGGTGGTGTTTTATTTGGGCTAATAAGAGGAATCTTTTTTAAGAATAAGTATTGAGGGTGGTGTATAATATGACTGAAGCAGAAAGAAAATTTAATATCGCTATGAAAGATATATATCAAACTGCAAAAAGAGAATGCGGTTATAACGCCACAAGATTTATGCAAATGGTAGCAGAAAAAGGTGGTGTTATTGCAGCAAAGCAATTGATAAGTAAACCTGGAGGAACTGATGGTTTTGCAACCCTATGGGAATGCGGAAGATTGGATTTGTCTGTAGAGGCTTGTGTTTTGAAAGATGAATATAAGGAATTATTTACAGATGAAGAAAGAAATATATGCAGAGAACGATTGTTGGAATTTGGGTATAAATTAATTTAAGCCATACCGAATACGAACTATTTAAAACAAATCAAGCGATTTAAGGCGAGTGTTTGCTCAGGCGAGTAAACACTCGCCTTTTCTTTTCAATCGCAACGTGGGGCAAATTAACGCCCGAAAACGCCAAAATTGTAGTGATTAAAAAATTTTTTGAAAAAATTTTTCGTAGAATTTTTACTATTAAAAAACACTTAAAAAGACAAAAAATACTGTATGGAAACAATGGACGAAAATTTTGCAAAACCTTTGATTTTCAGGCGTTTTCGGGGTGTTGACAATGTGATTTTCGGTTGCTATAATGAAGTTGCACCAAGGAAAATTGGTGTTCACAATTGAATAAAAAAGGATGTCGGGTACAAAGCCGTCGTGACCTTAGGAAAGCTAAAACGGACAACGCCGCCAAGACCTCACATATATGAGCGAGCGATAAAGCGTATGTGCCGGACCGAAATAACAACGTCTTTCGGTTTGCGATGACCCACGATTGGTATGATGATACTTCTGCACTGCAGCTCATAGGCATATGAGATGTTAACGGCCAGTTGGAAAGGATACTGTTTGTTACATATGATTCTCGTTCTCAAGGAATCAACTTATTCTGAGAGATAGATGTTACGAGAAGCTCTGCATCCTTCGTTTAAAATCAGTACAGACCTTATTAACAGCACCCTTCTTATTTCCCTTATGCGCAACGAAAAAGAACAAAGAATTTTTATGTGACTTTTATGCAATGCCAAGGGGATACTATATCTAAAATCAAATACCAACAATTAGACCACCTACAAGAAACGTATCGTTTCATTGTGAGTGGTCTTTGTTTTTGAAAGGAGAAAGCAAATGATTAAAACACAACCGTCAAGAAGAGATTTCTTTATAGTGGCAAACAGTATCTTTGAACTCCAACTCAAGCCGCGAGATTTTGCGGTGTACTGTTGCTTGCTACGACACGCGGATATTGCAAACCATACTTGCTTTCCGTCAAGGCGAACCATTTCGAAAGAGTGTCAGATTGACAAAAAGACGGTAGACGTAGCTCTCAACAATTTAATTGATATCGGGTTGATTAAAAAGATTACGAGAACTCGTTTTGATGGAAGTAAAACTTCGAACCTCTATCATGTGGTTGATCTAACGAAAACCAATAGTGAATGAATCTCAGTTGGGTAGGTTCGAAACTTCTTATCAATAACAAAACCCATAGAACAAAACCCAGTAATTTTACAACAGAATAAAAAATATATAAGCAGCTAATATAGAGCGCAATAAAATGGTGGAAATGCAATCTTTGTCCCATTTCTTTCTTTTCTGCCGTAGTGGTAGCACATTGGACGAAAAAAAGCAGGAGAAAGGAAAGGTGACCCTTTTGGCCACCTTTCCAATTCACAACCGCCGGCAACGCCGACCGTTAGGGGCTTTGTGGGCATTTCGAGGGTCAAAAAACTGGTAGCACCCCTATTTGCCAAATGTGCTACCTGGTGTGACACCTTTGGAAATTATTCCACCACCGAAATTAAGATAAAAAATACAGAAAAATGAAAGGAGAATCTTCATGAGTTACAGATATTATTTCAAAATGTTTAAGAACGAACCCGATGTGTTGACCGTGCCGGATGTGGTAAGGCTGTTGCAATTCGGTAAGAATACTGTCTACAGCCTTATCAAAGAAGGTAGGATTAACAGCATCAAGCAAGGTAAGAAAATTATTGTGCCGAAGGTGTGTTTGGTTGAGTTTCTGACCAATGCAGGAAACTATCAGACACCGTCCCCGACAGTCCCGAATAATCTCTGGACTTGTGGAGAGTGTTGTGGTAGTGTTGGTGTTGCCCGAGAAACCGAAGGACAACTTCAAAAGAAAGGAGCGTGAGTAAATGAAACGAATCACAGGACATCTGACTGAGAAAAACAAAAAGTGGTATGCGGTCATCAATTTGTATGACACCGACGGTAAGCGAAAAGAAAAATGGCAAGGTCTGAATCTTGATGCGAACAAAGGTAACAAGCGTGAGGCGGAACACCGCCTCCGCCAGATCCTTGATCAATACAATACCGATGACCTCTATAAGCGTGAGAATATGTCACACGCCGACAAAGAGCGTAGCCGAGTGGCACACATGCAGGTGGCGGATTACCTTCCCGAGTGGTTGGAGTCGCACAAGGTGAACGTATCGGAAACCACCTACGAAGGCTACAAGTTGATGATAGAGTCGAGAATGATTCCGTTCTTCCGTGAGTGTGGCGACCTTAAGGTGAAGGATATAACTGGTGATGAAATCAACGATTATTATATTCGCATCCGCAACGACGGACTCAAAGGCACGACCGCTCAGCGACATCACGCGCTGTTGCATCTGGCTTTCAAATCGGCGGTCAAGCGCAGAGTAATACCAAGCAATCCCGTTGAGCAAGCCGACAGACCGAAGGCGCAACAGTACATCGGCAAATATTATAACGCCGGTGAGTTGAAAGAGTTGCTTGACAAGACGGTGAACGATCCAATACACATTGTAATATTTCTCGCAGCGTACTACGGACTTCGTCGCAGTGAGGTGCTTGGACTCAAATGGTCGGCGGTGGACTTTGAAAATAAGACGGTCAGCATCAGTCATAAAGTGGTGCAAAACGACAAAGGCGTTGTGGGAATGGACGTTATGAAAACGAAATCTTCCTACCGCACACTGCCTTTGATACCTCAGGTGGAAGAAGTTCTCCTTGCTGAGAAAGAAAAGCAAGAAGAAATGATGCGAGTAATGCGACGAGGTTACTGCAAAAAATACACCGACTACATCTGTGTAGATGCAATCGGAGAACTGATAAAACCAAACTATGTGACCGACCATTTCAAAGTGGTGTTGAAAGAAAAGGGATTAAAACCCGTTCGCTTTCACGACCTCAGGCACAGTTGCGCATCTCTGCTACTTGCTAACGGTGTGCCGATGAAAATGATTCAGGACTGGCTGGGACATAGCGATATGGGAACCACAGCGAACATTTACAGCCACATTGATAGCGAAAGCAAAAAAGCAAGTGCGATGGCAATAGGAACTGCCTTGGGATAAAAAGAGGAAACTCCTTGAAGGATAAAACCTTCAAGGAGTCAAGGTCATATAAACTGTGTCAACAAAACAATTCCTGCAACGACCAGTAAAGAAACAATTACCATGGTAGCACAACCAACATTATTGCGTGCAGGTTGTCTGTAGTTGCTTGGCTGAGTATACGTAGGAGTTGATTGAATAGGTCTGGGTGTTGTTTTAGTAACAGGGCGAGGACGGGTGGCTTGATGATATAAAGATAACGGATCTGTTTGATTCATAATACGAGAGTAAAACTCATCGAGCCATAACTCGTCTTTGGGGTCGCACATATTCTGTTCGGTGCATCCCGGTTCGTGAGAAATCTGATTTCTTACCCAACGATAATGTTTAAGATTTTTCAAATCTTCATCCCAAGTTCGAACATAATAAGAACCCCTTGGTGTACGAAGCATTTCATCAATATATGCAGATACACGCCTATCATCGTTAAGCACTTCACCGCAAAGTTTTTCAAGATGCTTATATGAATCAATAAAACCCATTGTGTTCCTCCAAAGAATACTGCTGAAATAATTATAACACAAAATGAAAACAACCGCAATCCTAAGATTACGGTTGTCCTTGGCGGAGACGGCGAGATTCGAACTCGCGGGGGATTGCTCCCTAACTGATTTCGAGTCAGCCCCGTTATGACCACTTCGATACGTCTCCATATATAATTGTAAAGGCAGAGCCTTAATACCAAATTGCGAGAAAACTGCGAGATGCAGAATTCCGAAAGTGCAAACCGAAGTCCCGAAAACCTCGATAAATAAAGGGTTTACGGAGATACAGTCGTGACAGACCCGACTATGTTTCGAGTCAGCCCCGTTATGACCACTTCGATACGTCTCCGTATTTAATTGACTTGAATATTATATAAAAAACACGAGCATATGTCAA
>JAZORN010000097.1:0-3909 GCA_045656645.1 Clostridia bacterium
AGGTCTTACCGATGGGGCGAGGCTTGCTTTGGCAATGTATGCTGAAGATGGCCGTCTTGTAGGAATTAAGACAAGTGAGTCGGCAGAGAATGCAAAGGCGGCATTTCTCAGCGTCAGCCTTGAAAAGCCTGAAGATGCAACGGACATAAAAACCTTTATATTAGGGACAGATACTTTGGCTCCGTACGCAGGCGTTGGCGAGCCGGAGGCTACAGTTACAGAGGAAGATGTAACAATATACCTTGATGGGGTTCCATTTGCTGATGCGGTAGGAAGTGCAATGGAATTTGGAAAAACATATACATATGCCCCAGAATTAATAGATGGCACATATAATTTTCCGCATATAACACATTCAGTAGAAAACAGTAATATTAATGTGGATATTGTTACAAATAATAATCCATTAAGGACCGAAATAACTGTTGGATGGGGAAAAACAAAAGTGTCACTTATCGATAAGACCCATTTAATATCAGGAGATGCAAATAATGTATATAGTGCAAATAGATATGAATACACATTAGAGAATAAAAGAACGATTATTATAAATTACGATATTGATAATAGCAAGTGTAAAGAACGCGATAAATCCCCCTATATTTCAGAATTTCAAGCTGCAACTGGAAACGTGTATAATGGAAAACCAATTAGTTTATCCCTGCAAAAAGTTCATGAACTGCGAGTGTTTGATGCAGATGCTAAGAATAGCATTTTTGCAGATAGGCATGGCGAGACACAATCTCAACATACTGGAATGATATACTCTTATCCAATAGCTTTTGACCTTCAAAATGCCGCATATATAACTACCGGTTTAAAAACCTACGGAGACGGAACATCAACCGATATTGTAAAAATGTATGCAAATGCAGATAATCTTAGCTATGAGACATATCCGTTATATTCATTTAAAGTACATAAAGATTCGGAAATTCTGGTTTTTACAAATAATTATACTCACAAATATTTTAATGATGAAACAAATGGATGGGAAAGAATTACACTCAACGATAAGGATTCATTGAAATATGTTTACCTTTCTAAAAAAGTTTCAGTTAATGCAGAGCCTAATTTCCAATTAAGGAGCCTCGGAACTGTCTATAGCAAAAACTTTAAGGCGGGAGAGACCGTAACTATGTATACTCCGGGATGTCCGGGAAATGTGTTTATTTGCTTTATAAAACCCAACATAGTTGATTATGTGTCGCTTGATGATGTTGAAATTGAGAAGGGTATGATTCCTGTATATACTAATTCCCCAGTTGCAACACCAATACATGGAAGAATTAACATAAGTGTTGGTGGCAGTCTTGCGTACACAACTATTGAACCCTACAAAACATTAAATGGAAATGTTATGGTATCGGTAAGAAATTTAGCTCATGCAATAGGTGCAACTTGCCTTGTTGATAATGAAATCACAGTTAATAAAGGTAATATAACTGCTATATTTGTCCCAAATTCAGCAACTGTTAAAGTTAATAATGAAAGTAAGACTTTAATAGATACTACCGAAGTTGTTGCAGGACAACTTATGGTACCAGTAGAAAACTTTGCAACAATTTTTGAATATACATATAGCTATGATGCAGATATAGTTGTGCTTGATGAAAACATTAATGTAAATAAGGTAGTAATTGCTGGTGGTGCAATTTAATTAAATATGTAATATTAAAACAAAATTAATGCTATTATAGGAGGATTTATAATGAGTAAAATTAAAATTGGTTGGTCGGAAGTAAGCATTACACCTGATAAAAAGGTATCGCTCGCCGGACAGTTCTTTGAAAGAATTTCAGAGTATGTTGAAACAGAGATTAGCGTAACAGCTATGGCAATAGAAGGGGAAAATGACCATATGATTCTTTGTTCCTGTGACCTTATGGGGGTAGGAGCAAATCTTGTAAAGCTTGTAAGAGAAGGGTTAAAAGATGTAGAAGGACTTAATCCTGAAAATGTTATACTTAATGCAACCCATACACACACTTCAATTAATTATCCGTTAATAAGGGATATTAGTGAACAGTCAAGTATAGCAATACTTAATGAATTTATGCCTGAGGGAAAGAAATATAAAATGCTTGTTGAACCGGATGACACAGTAATGCAGGGAAAAGAAGGTCTTTCCTTTATAGCAGAAAGAACGATAAAGGCAATAAAGGAAGCATGGAAAAGCAGAAAGCCTGCAATGTATGCAAACGAATTTGGCAGAGCAGCAGTAGGTATGTGTCGCAGAGTGTGCTACAATGACGGCAGTGCAAAAATGTGGGGTGATACCAATACTGCTACATTTACAGAACTTGAAGGCGGAAATGATTCCGGTATTGAGCTTATCTATACCTTTGACGAGAATAAAAAGCTTACAGGTGTTGTGGCGAATATTGCTTGTCCCTCTCAGGTTGTTGAACAGAGAAGCTTTATATCCTCTGACTATTGGGGAAAGGTTAAAATCCTTCTCAGAGAAAAGTTCGGAGAAGACCTTTTCGTCCTTTGCCTCGGTGGTGCGGGCGGTGACCAGTGTCCCCGTGATCTTGTAAGATGGGTTGACCCCGAAACCCCGATTGATGACCCGAATGTAGTAAGAGAAAATGTTATTCCCAGAAAAGCTGATCCATCTATGTATGATATAGCAGGAACATGGAAAATAGGTAAGCGTGTCGCAAGAGAAATCATTGATGTATATGAAGAAATGGTGGAAGAAGATATAAAAGCTGAAGCCGAGTTTAATCATGAGTACATAAAATTAGACCTTCCGCTCAGAAGAGTAACACCCTCAGAATGTGAATCTGCTAAAAAGGCAATAGAGGACTATGTTGCAAAGACTGAAAGCTTCAATTTTGCAGATAATGCAGCTATGCATGTTCACGCAGGTACAATCGCAAGATACAGACTGCAAGAAAAAGTAGATATTTACCCTACAGAGGTGCATGTTGCACGATTTGGAGATATAGTTTTTGCGACAAATGCATTTGAATTGTTTTTAGACTACGGTAATCAGATAAAATCAAGAAGTAAGGCTATGCAGACTTTTATCGTTCAGCTTGCTAACGGTTATGATGGTTATCTTCCCACTGAGAAGGCGGAGAAGGGAAGTCACTACAGTGCATATGTATCAAGCGGTGTGACAGGACATGCAGGCGGTGAGCTTTTAGTAAGAAAAACACTGGAAGTAATAAATAGAATGTTCGAATAATTATATTGTTTTAGTGCGTAGTAGTACGAAAGGAAGAAACTGAAATGAAAAATGACAGAGTAGATATGCTACATGGTTCCATAACCAAAAGCCTGCTTTCACTGACAATTCCTATTATGATAATGAATGTTATGCAGACTTTGGTTAATGTCATCGATATGACAGCGCTCAGGTATCTGGCTAATGATCGTGCTGTTGGCGCAGTTGGTGCCTCCGGAACACTTATAACTTTGTGCACAAGCTTGCTTATCGGAATTGCAGCAGGTGCAAATGTTGTAGTTGCAAAAAGAGTTGGTCTTGGTAACAAAGAACGAGTTAGTAATGCTGCTATGACTGCTATCCTTTTAGCTATTACGGGCGGAATCATTTTAATGTTTGTAGGAACGACATTTGCAAAAACATTTTTAAAAATGACAAATTGCCCCAAAAGTTTACTTCCCCAGGCGGTGTCATATTTTAAAATCTATTTTTGGGGTGTACCCATCTTAATGTTTTATAATTTTTGTGCTGCTATATTGAGGGCGATTGGCGATACGAAAAGACCGATGTATTTTTTAATGCTGGGTGGAGTAATAAAAATTGTATTTACAATTCTTTTTATTAGCTTATTTGATATGACAGTAGAGGGAGTCGCTCTTGCGACAATTGTTTCTTATATTGTAATAAGTATTCTTGCTTTCAAAAATATACTGAAAAGCAAGGACTCTTTGAAT